>NZ_AQXL01000120.1 GCF_000376225.1 Effusibacillus pohliae DSM 22757 | reverse complement strand
GTCTAGTGACAATAGCGGAGAGGACACACCCGTTCCCATCCCGAACACGGAAGTTAAGCTCTCCAGCGCCGATGGTACTTGGGCAGGAAGCCCTGGGAGAGTAGGTCGTCGCTAGGCGAATTGAAACACTTTGGCTTTTGGGCTAAAGTGTTTTTCTTTTTTGGCCTCCTACTTGATCGATTGGTCGGAGTTTTTTCATATAAAAACGCCTTGATTTGGTGTGTATCGATGATATGCTAAAGTTGAGGCGATTCCACAACTGGAAGAGGTGAAAACGTTCCGGAATTACCTCTTGCAAAACGGCATTTTTCCATGATAAAATAACCGTTGTCAAACGGCCAAACGTGCGGCTATAGCTCAGAGGGAGAGCACCACCTTGACACGGTGGGGGTCATAGGTTCGATTCCTATTAGCCGCACCAGGCAACAAACGCTCTTGAACCTTTCAGGGTCAAGGGCGTTTTCCTTTCTTTTCGGACGCGGCCGATTCTGATACGATACGAGGAGGAACCGTGATGACCGATTTGATCAGGCAAGCGGCAACGATGATTCTGATTCGGGACGGGGAGAAAGGTCTGCAGGTCTATATGACCCGCAGGCCGGACACGATGCTGTTTCTTCCCGGTTACTATGTGTTTCCCGGCGGGGGAATGCAGTCGGAGGATCGGGACGAGCGGATTTTTTCCTGTTGTCAAAAACGGGATTTGGCAGTCGATCTGTCCTATGCGATCACCGCGATTCGCGAGTGTTACGAGGAAGTCGGCTACCTGCTGGCCGATGTGAATGGCCGTCCGGCATGGGAGCAAGCCGATTTTGCCGCACAGCTTCGCCAACAGATCGAATCGGGTGCCGTCACGTTTCACGACTGGGTGTTATCCGCGAAGCCTCGTTTGCGAACCGACCTGATTCGTTACTACGGGCATCGGATCACACCACGCACTGTCTCGACCAGACGATTTGACACCCGCTATTTTCTCACTGTAGTCCCGCCGCATGTAAAATTGGCTCCCTGCCGGCAAGAAGTCGCTCATGCAGAATGGATGGAGCCGGCTGCGGCGCTGGAACAAGCAAAATCAGGCGCCATCCACATGGTGCCGCCAACGATGGACGCGTTGGCCGATCTGGCCTGTTTTTCAAACACGGCGGAGGCGTTCCGTTACGGCGCGGGCGTTGGCAACCCGCGGCCGCACGAATCGAGATAGGAGATTTTTAACAGGAATCAGTACTGCAACTGCCTGAGAGGAGAGTATCAAACAATCCGGTATCTGTCACCTTCCTGCCGGATCTTTTTTTCCTCCAACAGCTTCTCCAGATGGCCGAGGACCGTGCGTTCCGCCACCCACATTACGCTCGGGTGCACCTGTTGCCGATAGATCGCTTCCACGAGCTCCGCAACAGTCGAGGGATTTTGCTGCAGCAACCTGAGAATCTGTTGTTCCCGCTGCAGCCGCCGTGCGATGAAAAATTCGATTTTCTCGCCCGGGTTGTCGATCATATCCCCGTGACCGGGTGCGATCATCGTCGGTTGCAAATCGCGCAGCCGCCGCAGGGTCGACAGGTAGTCGGTCAGATTGCCGTCAGGCGGGCCGATCCAGGTCGTGCCCTCGCCGACGATGTTGTCGCCGCTCAACAGCAATTTTTCGTCTTCCAGCCAGAAATTCAGGTGGCCTCGCGTATGGCCGGGTGTGTGCAGAACCCTGACGGCGATCCGGCCGACCGGCATTGTGTCACCTTCCTGAAGGGTGGAACCGATTTTCCATGGTGCGATTTTCTCCTCAATCGGTTGCACTTCCAACGGGTGGCAGAGGATCGGACATTGGAAACATTCGGCCAGTGCCTTGGCGCCCGGGCAGTGGTCCGGGTGATGGTGGGTCAGGGCGATGGCGATCACTTGCCGGACGCCAAGCGTTTCGATATATTGAATGATGGATTTTGCCGCTTGCGGATTTTCGTATCCGGCGTCAATCAGCAACGCCTGTCCCTGATCTTGCACCACATAGACGTTCGTGGTGGTGGCCGGATACAAGGTCGGCGTGGAAACCGGCAAGCGGTGGGCGTATCGGGTTACGCGCATGGGACATCCCCCTCCCATCAGGGTGATCTGCTCCGCGGTACGACGAACATGGATACGATGGTGTCGAACACGTCATGCGCATGCAGGTACCCAGGATGATGTAACCTTATTATAATCCAGCAAAAGGAGTCGGGAAATGGCAGAATCGAATCACTGGCTGCGGGAATGCGACGGCTTCCTGCTCGATCTGGACGGAACGCTGTATCGGGGGACCGAAGTCATCCCGCATGCGAAAGAGTTTGTGGAGTGGTTGAAGCGGACCGGAAAAAACTATCTGTTTGTGACCAACAATTCCTCGCGGTTGCCTGAACAAGTGGCCGCCACGTTGCTCGACATGGGGATTCCGGCGGAGGCGGACCGTGTGTTCACATCGAGCCAGGCAACGGTCAGATACATACAGGATCACTGCCGGACTGAGGCACCGTCGGTCTACGCGATCGGCGAGGAGGGATTGCTGGCGGCCCTCACGGAGATGGGGGTGCAGTTTGAGGAAGAGCGGCCGGATTATGTGGTGGTCGGAATTGACCGCCAGTTTACCTATCAGAAGCTGCTGACCGCCAGTCTTGCGATTCAGCGCGGAGCGATTTTTCTTGCAACGAATGCCGACAAGCGTCTCCCGACCGAAAAAGGGCTCTTGCCCGGCGCGGGCTCGCTCGCTCGTGCAGTTGCCGCTGCGAGCGGTGTGGAACCGGTCTGGATCGGCAAACCGGAAGCCCGCATGATTCAATACGGCATGCAAAGGATCGGAACGTCTCCCGGCAGGACCGTGGTGATCGGCGACAATCTGGAAACGGACATCCTGGCCGGACACAACGCGGGGATCAGAAGCGTGCTCGTCCTGACCGGGTATTCCAGCCGGCAGGACGCGGCAGCGGCAGACTGTCAGCCGGATTTGATCGTCGAGGACCTGGCGGAATTGTTGGCGATGATGCAGATGTAAATCGCAAAATGAACAAACATAACACATGGTCTCCCATGTCGGCTACCATGTGAGATTTGTCTAGAAATACCACGCCCCGCGCTGAAAACTCCCGTTTTAACGGCGTCAAGCGATAGAGTTTGCCAACCGCGCCGTTACGGGTCTTTTTTTGTGGTTCAGCTCTATTTCGCTATCATTTTCCATCCAATTGGAGCGATTTTCATAGGAATGAAGTCCCTTGACCCTCCTATATCTAGTGTATATAATTTTCATGCACCCCCTAGATAACGCTATATATAGTGTCAGGTTACATAATCACGGCACGAACAACCGACTGACTCAGACCCAAGGGGGGATGTAGATGCGTTGTCCATACTGTCAACACACCGATTCGCGGGTGCTCGAATCGCGGGCGAACGAGGATCATACGACGATTCGCAGGCGACGGGAGTGTCCGGCTTGTTCGAAGCGATTCACCACGTACGAAAAAATCGAGATGGCCCCCTTGCTGGTCGTCAAAAAAGACGGCCGCCGCGAGGAATTTTCGCGGGACAAGTTGTTGCGCGGGATTTTGAAAGCGTGCGAAAAACGGCCGATCGCCATCGAATCGATCGAGCAAGTCGCCGACTCGATCGAACGCGAGATTCGAACGGAGTATGACAAGGAAGTCCCTGCTGCATCGATCGGTGAAAAAGTGATGGAAAAACTGCGTAAACTGGATCCGGTGGCGTATGTCCGGTTTGCCAGCGTGTACCGGCAATTCCGGGATGTCGAGTCATTTGCCCAGGAGATTTTGCGGCTGCTCGACTCCAAAACGTTAGGAGGAGACAAATGAAGACGGAAGAAACGATGAGCATGTTGCCGTTTACGGCAGAAGATTACCTTTCGCCGACCGGCGAGCGGATCGTCGCCGACCGCTATCTGTTGAAAGACGTCAAAAAGGAAACGCTGCAAGTCGGCAGCCTGGTGGTTGCCGTGATCGACAAAAAACGGGCGTTGCATGAACTCGCCAAGGTGGTGGCGCTCGATCCGGAACAGCGGCTGGCGACGGTTGAGCTGCGCGACGGTTTTCAATTGGAACTCCCCTACGATCACATCGACGTGCTGAAGGAAACGGCCCCCCGCCAAATGTGGCGCCGCATCGCCAAGGGAGCGGCGGCGGTCACGAAAGATCCGGCGAAGTGGGAGGAAAAATTTTATCAGCTGCAAAGCGGCTGGAAATACGTGCCGGGCGGACGGATCAACGCATCGATGGGCACCGGCATTCAAACGACCAGTTACAACTGTTTCGTCATTCCGAATGTCGGTCCAATGCCTCGCGACTATGCGAACTCTTTTGGCCAGACGCTGGAGATTCAGGCGCGTTCCGGCGGCGTGGGAATGAACCTGTCGCAGGTGCCGCCGCAGGGCACGATCGTCCCGGTCTCCGACAAATGCCGCAAGTCCGAGTTGCAGCTTGTGCTTGACGTGTGGCATGCGGATTTGCTCGATTTTCTCGCGGAAGAATATCCGAACAGCACCAAGGTGGTTCGCGTCAACAAGGAATTCCTGCGGGCGGTCGAGGAAGGCGGCAACTGGACATTCTGCTTCCCGGACCATGAAATCGAAGGCTACGATGAGAATTGGACAGGCTGTCTGGAAGCATGGCGGGAAAAAGGGCTGCCGATCAAACAGGGAGAGACCTATCCGGCTGAAGAGTTGTACCGGAAAATCATTGAAAGCGGCGCGGTGGTGGTGCAGGATGTGATCGGCGTCACGTTGGTGCCGGGCGATCAGCGGGGAACGATTGCCAGCACGTTGGGCGACATGTGGGAAGCGATGCTGGAAGGCAAACGGGTCTCCGTCGTACTGTCTTCACTCCGTCCCCGCTACAGCTACGTTCGCGGCGTGAACGGCCGCAGTTCCGGCGCGTACACCTGGGGACAGTTGTTTGACAAAGGGAACCAGGTGTTCGGACAAGGATTTGGACCTGTCGGCGTTGGAGAGATCATGAGCGTCGGCTGCCAGCTGACCTTGCAGGGCGGCTCTCGCCGCGGCGCTTTGATGCTGATTTTGAATGACAAGCATGCGGACATCCGAAAATTTATTTCCTGCAAGCAAGTCGATGGCGTGATCACGGGTGCGAACATTTCGGTCGGCATCTCGGAAGAGTTCATGCAAGCGAAGAAGCGCGGCGACAAGTGGACGCTTGGATTTCCGCCTGTCGCGGAAATGCACGAGTTCAATGGCAACTTCCAGGAATGGGAAGCGGCCGGCCGCAAGCTGATCATCACGGAAGAGGTCAACGCCGCCGAGATGTGGGACGAGATTGTGGAATCGGCTTGGAAATCGGCCGAACCGGGCGTCGTCTTCCTGGGCCGCTACAACTATATGTCGAACTCGTATTATTTTAACCCGATTATTGCGACAAACCCCTGTTTTCACCCGGATACGCGAATTGCCACCGAATACGGGTACCTGCGTATCGAGGATCTGTATCAACGGGTGGGAGTGCAGCCGTTCAAAGTGCTGACCGATGATCGGGCCGTCAACCAACTGCAGGTGGTGAACGGCAGATCGTACGCCGTTCCGGGAGTCACCGCCCGTACTGCCGTCGTATTTCCGACAGGTGTGAAAAAAACCATCAAGGTGACGTTGAAAAACGGAATGGAGATTCGAGTGACGCCGGAGCACCGATTGCTCACAGTGGACGGTTGGAAAGAAGCGAAAGATTTGCAAGACGGTGATTTGGTGCTCATCCAGTCCGGCGAAGGATTGTTCCCGGAGAACGACGGTCTGGGGAAAGAATGGGGATGGTTTTTGGGTTGGCTGATCGGTGACGGATGGTTGTCGAAACGCGGCGATATCGGTATGGTGTTCGGCAGAGAGGATGCTGACGTGATCCCGGAGATGATCCGGATCGGGAAAGCCCTGTCTGGTGTCGAGGCAAAAGTGTACGAGCGGGAAAACGGAACTTTCCATGTGTTTTGGTGGCGAAAAGAGCTTCGGGAACGATTGCTCGCGATCGGTGTCAAACCGGTATACGCGCCGGAGAAGGAAGTTCCTCAGGAGCTGTTTACGGCCTCGCGAGAGACCGTTCGCGCCTTTCTGCAAGCTTTGTTCAGCGCGGACGGTACGGTCTACGAGAATGACGAAAACCATCGTACGGTGCGGCTGACCTCCGCTTCGAAAAAACTGCTGCAGGACGTGCAACTGCTGCTTTTGAATTTCGGAATCCACGGGAAAATTTATTGCAGGCCGAAACAGAAGCAAGCGCATTTTCGCTACCGGACTGTCCATGGCGAAGAGCGAATTTATGAAAGTGACGGATTCCATGAATTGGTGATTTCCGGCAACAACCTGGACGCGTTTCATGAACGAATCGGATTTTTCCTTGTCGGGCGCAAGCAGGAGGCGTTGGAGCGGGCTGCACGCCCCTCACGCAAACGGGAAAAGTTCTGCAGCCCTGTTGCATCGGTGGAGGATGCGGAAGAAGTGATGGTTTATGATATCAGCGAGCCGGCCACCCACTCGCTGATTGCGGGGGGGATTGTCGCCCACAACTGCGGGGAACAGGGATTGCCGGCGTTCGGCATCTGCAACCTGGGTGCGGTCGTGCTTAGCCGATTCACGATGGGCTTTGCAGATTCCGGACAAAAGGCGATGTTTCAGGATAAGCGAAAAGAGGACTATATCCGCCGCCAACTGCTGAAGCATTTTCCGGCCGAGAGAGCGGAATTTTTCCTGCATCACATCAAATGGGAAGAACTGGAAGATACCACCCGCACCGGGCTCCGCTTCCAGGATGCGATCATCGACGCGACCTACTATCCGTTTGAAGAAAACCGGAAAAACCAGATGAATGAGCGCCGCGTCGGCCTTGGCATCATGGGCCTGCACGATCTGCTGATCCACTGCGGCGTGCGCTACGGCTCGGAAGAGTCGATGAAGCTGATCGACGTCCTGATCGGCATGATGGCCGAATGGTGCTATCTCGAATCGGTCGAACTGGCGAAAGAAAACGGTCCGTTTCCGGCGTTTGACACAGAAAAATTCCTGCAGTCCGGCTACATGCGGCAAATGGCGGCCGAGAAGCCGCACGTCACGGAAGCGATCGCCAAATACGGCGTCCGCAACGTGACCACCATGACGGTCGCGCCGACCGGCACCACGGGCACGATGGTCGGCTGCTCGACCGGCTGTGAACCGTATTATGCATGGTCGTATTTTCGCAATTCGCGGCTCGGGATGTTCGAGGAAAACGCGCAGATCGTCGACGAGTACAAAAAGACGCATCCGGGTGCTGAACTGCCTGACTATTTCGTGACCGCGATGGATCTGACGCCGGAGGAACACGTGCGGGTGCAAGCGGCTTTGCAAAAATGGATCGACTCCTCGATCTCGAAAACGTGCAACGCGCCGCACAACTACACGATCGAAGACACCAAGAAGCTGTACGACCTGGCGTATGAACTGGGCTGCAAAGGCGTCACCATCTACCGCGACGGATCCCGCTCCGAGCAGGTGCTGTCGTTGAAGGAGGAATCGGAGCAAGCACAGCAGGAAGCGGCTGCCACCGAACTGTCGCCGGAGCAGCAGGTGAAGCAAAGCTATATGCACAAAGGCCGGCCGGATGTGCTGTACGGTGCCACGTACAAGAAGGAAACGCCGCTTGGCACCGCGTACATCACGATCAACGACGATCCGGAAACCCAATTGGCGACCGAGATCTTTGTCAACATCGGAAAAGCGGGCAGTGACGTGTACGCGGCCAACGAGGCGCTGGGGCGGGCGATCACGCTCTATCTGCGGGATTCACAAAATCCGGACAAAGAGGCGGTGCTCGTCAAACATTTCTCTGGCATCGGCGGCTCCAACGCGGTCGGTTTCGGCGACCGCCGCATCACATCCGTACCGGACGCGATCGCCAAAGCGCTGGTCGAACACTCGGAAACGTTCCCGCTCCGCCGCCTGAACCAGAACGAGATGGCGGCCGCCTTGCAGGTGGCGACGGAGCGAATCTCCCTGCGGGACTTTGCCACCGGTAAAGATCTCTGTCCGAACTGCCACCAGCACACCCTGGTCCGCCACGGTGGCTGCCACGAATGCGAAGCATGCGGGTTTAGCAAGTGTTAAAATGTGAACGCAATGCGAAAAACCGCTCATTCAATGGGCGGTTTTTCTGTTGGGCAAAAAGGTTGTCCATTTCATTCAAATATTTGTTTGAATGTTGACATGATGAAATGAAGGGTATACCATAAACGTATAAACATTCATAATAACGTTCGAATGTATGGAGGTGGCTGCATGACAGACTTGATGAATCGACGCGTGAATCAATCTGAGAAGGATCACGATACTTGTGAAGTCTTTTGTTACGACGAAGAAAAAGTAAACAGGCTTAAAGGAGAAGTTGAGATCACAAAAGGGATCGCGTCTCTCTTCAAAGCGCTGGCTGACGACACGAGGATCAAAATCGCGTACGCGCTGTGCAGGGAGGAAGAGCTTTGCGTTTGCGACGTGGCGAACATTATCGGTTCCACCGCGGCGGCCGCGTCCCACCACCTTCGGCTGCTTCGCAACATGGGACTGGCGAAATACCGGAAAGAAGGAAAATTGGTGTTCTATTCGCTCGATGACGAGCACGTCAAACAGTTGATTTTAACCGCGCTTGCGCACACGGAGGAGGGGAAAGCAATTGGAGAAAGCCCTAAATAAAAGCGTGTACCGGCTGCAGGGACTCACTTGTGCGCACTGTGCCTCGAAAATAGAGGCGCATCTTCAGGCGTTGCCTGATATAAAAGAAGCGAATTTGAATTTTGCCGCGGCGAAACTGACCATTGTCGGGACGATTTCTCAAGAAGAACTGCAAAAAGAAATGAAAAAGATCGAAAACGTAACGATTCGTCCTATTGGGGCTCCCGAAGCGGATGTGAGGAAATCGTTTTGGGAACCGAACCGGAAATCGATCACCACTGGCGTTTCTTTGCTCGCGTTGCTGATTGGATTCACGGTTGCAGCCAATGACATGTTAAGCAAAACGTTCTTGTTGATTTCAATCGCGGCGGGCGGTTACTCGGTCGCGATGAAAGGGGTTCGGAACCTCTTTCGATTGAATTTCGACATGAATGTGCTGATGACAATAGCGATTGTGGGAGCTTTGCTGATCGGCGAATGGAGGGAAGCGGCGGTCGTCGCGTTTCTCTTCTCGATCAGCGAAACGCTTGAATCGTATTCGATGGAGAAGGCTCGACACTCCATCCGTTCCTTAATGGACATCGCACCGAAAGAGGCGACCGTGCTTCGACACGGGCAAGAAATCAGGACCCCCGTCGAGGAACTGGCGGTCGGAGACGTTATTTTAGTAAGACCCGGTGAGAAGATTGCGATCGATGGGGAAATTATCGACGGAACGTCGTCCATTAATGAAGCAGCGATCACCGGCGAGTCGATGTCAGTCGACAAAACGGTCGGAGACAGGGTGTACGCCGGGACGCTGAACCAGCAAGGCGCGATTCGGGTGCGTGTAACGAAGTTGGTTGAGGACACCACAATCGCGAAAATCATCCATTTGGTCGAAGAAGCGCAAAACGAACGGGCACCCGCGCAAGCGTTCGTTGACAAGTTTGCAAAGTATTACACTCCGTCCGTGATGGCGTTGTCGGTCCTGATCGCGAGCGTTCCTCCGCTTTTCTTCGGAGGCAATTGGAGTCGTTGGATTTACGAAGCGCTAGCACTGTTGGTAGTCGCCTGCCCGTGCGCATTGGTGGTGTCTACGCCGGTTGCCATCGTATCCGCCATTGGAGCCGCCGCAAAGAACGGTGTTTTGATTAAAGGCGGTATCTTCCTTGAAGAAGCCGGCAAGCTAAAGGCAATCGCGTTCGACAAAACCGGCACGATAACGAAAGGCGAACCGGCTGTCACGGATATCGTAGCGCTCGGTGACAAGAGCCAAACGGAGATTCTGGAAATCGCCGCGGGAATTGAGAGGTTGTCCGAGCATCCTTTGGCGAAAGCCATCGTGAAAAAAGCGGAAGCGGAAGGTCAATCCCCGAAAGCTGCGGAAGAATTCTCCGCGATCACTGGGAAAGGCGCGTGGGGAACAATCGAAGGGGAAACGTACTACATCGGAAATCCCCGTCTGTTCGAAGAGCTTCACGGCGACGTTTCAGCGGTTCGAGCAACGATTTCCTCTTTGCAGGACCAAGGCAAGACGGTGATGATTCTGGGAACGAAAAAGGAGATCATCGGCTTGCTCGCGGTGGCAGACCAGGTCAGGGAGCAAACCGTGCAAGCAATCCGGGACTTGAAAAAATCGGGGATCGACAAAACGATCATGCTCACCGGGGACAATAACAAGACGGCAGCCGCCATCGCCAAACAAGTTGGCGTCGACGAATTCCACGGTGAACTGTTGCCCGACAACAAGTTGGAAAAAATGAAACAGTTGCGCGAGCAATACGGAAAAGTAGCGATGGTCGGGGACGGCATCAACGACGCTCCCGCGTTGGCGTCGGCGACTGTGGGAATCGCGATGGGAGGAGCCGGAACGGACACCGCTCTGGAAACGGCGGACATCGCGTTAATGGCAGACGATCTTTCAAAACTTCCGTATACAGTACGACTTGGGCGAAACGCGATCCGAGTGATTAAACAGAACATCGCATTCGCGCTTGTTACGAAATTGCTTGCCGTTCTCCTGGTCTTTCCGGGTTGGCTCACTCTTTGGCTGGCGATTCTTGCCGACATGGGTGCGACGATCCTGGTAACACTGAACGGAATCCGGCTGTTGAAATCTGAATAACATTCTTCATGCCCTTGCGGGGTATTCGCAAGGGCTTTAAAAAATTTTCTTTGGTTCTGCACAGGGGTATCTGTGAGATGTCATGAAAAGGGAGGTTTTAATCACCGGAGCTGGGCAAGCCGGTTTGGGCTGTCTTGACACTGCGCTTCCTCTATGTCATCCTATTACCATAGGGGGGTATAGTAATTGGGTGGGACCTACCCGCGGCTCCGTGAAGAAAGCGATTCAGAATCAGGCTGACGGGGAGGACACCATATAAAAGAGCTGATAGAGATCATCCGGATTTTACCAAATAAAGGAGGTGATTGGATTATGGCGACAACCACCACCACGTTGGATGTGAAAGGGATGTCCTGCAGCCATTGCGTGCAGACGATCGAGAAAGCCCTGGGGGAACTGCAGGGGGTATCTGCAGTCTACGTCGATCTCAATGGCAACAAGGTCACCGTGTCGTTCGATGATGCAACAGTCGGTTTGGACAAAATAAAGGAAACGATTGAAGACGTTGGATACGAGGTGGCGTAGCGATCGATGGAACCGGTGTTTGCCGGTTCCGTCCCCCGATATCATTCACCTTTGATGATCGATCCTGCAGCGATGCAAAGCATGTGAATACAACACAATACATTGCTTATCAAAGATCACCCTTATGGAGGGATTTCTATATGGCAACCGAAACGCAGGTTCGCCAATCGGATGCGCCGACTGCGGAAGAGCGGGTTGCGCTTGGCATTACCGGGATGACCTGTGCGGCGTGCGCGACACGAGTGGAGAAAAACCTCTCGAAAGTGGAAGGGGTCAAGCAGGCGGCGGTCAATCTCGCTTCAGAAAAGGCTACCGTTACGTTTGATCCAAACAAAGTGTCGGTGGACCAGTTGATCGAACAAGTGAAAAAAACGGGATACGGTGTTCGGGAGGAAAAAGCGACGCTTTCCATTAGTGGAATGACCTGCGCCGCTTGCTCGACCCGGGTAGAGAAAGCGCTCAAAAAAGTGGATGGCGTCCTGAACGCAAACGTCAACCTGGCAAGCGAAAAGGCGACTGTCGAATATATACCGGGCAAGACCAACATCGATCAACTGATTGCCGCCGTTCAAAAAGCCGGCTATGAGGCGAGAACGGATCAGGAGATCAATGCGGACACCGAACGCGAAGCCCGGCAACGGGAATACCAGGCGCAAAAGCGGTTGTTGACTTTTGGAGCGGTGTTGTCTTCCTTTTTTCTTCTCCAGATGATATCCGATTTTGCGATGGTGTACTCGTCCGATTTGGCTTTCCGTTTTCACCTTCACCCGTACGTACAGTTGCTGTTGGCGACGGTTGTGCAATTTTACGTTGGAGCACGTTTCTACAAAGGCGCGTACAAAGCGCTCCGCGGAGGAAGCGCCAACATGGACGTGCTCGTTTCGCTGGGAACCTCGGCGGCGTATTTCTACAGCCTGGTCAACGTGCTGATTGGCAACTGGGACCATCTCTATTTTGAAGCGGCAACGATTGTCATTACCCTGATCGTTCTCGGAAAAATGCTGGAAGCGCGGGCCAAGGGGCAGACATCGGAAGCGATCAAAAAACTGATGGGCTTGCAGGCGAAAACGGCCCGCGTGATTCGTGACGGACGGGAAGTGGAGATTCCGATTGAAGACGTCAAAGTGGGGGATATCCTGTTTGTCCGTGCCGGCGAAAAAATTCCGGTCGACGGCGAAATCATCGAGGGAAGCAGCACGGTGGACGAATCGATGCTCACCGGCGAAAGCATGCCCGTCTCGAAAAACGTAGGCGATCCGGTGATCGGCGCCACCCTCAACAAACACGGTTCCTTCAAATTCAGAGCGACGAAAGTCGGCAAGGATACCGCTTTGGCGCAAATCATCAGGCTCGTGGAGGAAGCGCAGGGGTCAAAGGCGCCGATTCAGCGTTTGGCGGATACGATCTCCGGGATCTTTGTGCCGATTGTCATCGGGATCGCTCTCCTTACTTTTGCACTGACCTACTTCCTGGCCGGATTTACGCCAGCGCTGATCAGCGCGGTAGCGGTATTGGTGATCGCGTGCCCTTGCGCGTTGGGGTTGGCGACTCCCACGGCGGTCATGGTGGGAACAGGGAAAGGCGCGGAGAACGGAATTTTGATAAAAGGAGCGGAGCATCTGGAAAGCGCGCATCGGCTGACGACGGTTGTGCTCGACAAAACGGGTACGATCACCAAGGGTGAGCCGGAAGTTACGGATGTTGTTTCCGTTGGAAAATATTCTGAAAACGAACTGCTCCAATTGGCCGCGACGGCTGAACGCGGTTCCGAACACCCGTTGGGCGAGGCGATCGTCAAGAAAGCCAAAGAAAGAGGATTGGAAACAGGGGACGTTTCCCGCTTCCATGCAATTCCCGGACACGGGATCGAGGCCGAGGTGAACGGCAGGAAGATCCTGATTGGCAACAAAAAACTGATGCGCGAACAGAATGTGGCCATCGCTCCGTGGATCGACCGCATGGAGGAATTGGAGAGCCAAGGAAAGACCGCTATGCTGATGGCGGTCGACGGCCAGCTCGAAGGAATTGTTGCGGTGGCGGATTCGGTCAAGGACACTTCCGCACAGGCGATTCGTCAGTTGAAGAAAATGGACATCGAAGTGATCATGATCACGGGCGACAACAAACGTACGGCGGAGGCGATCGCAAAACAGGTGGGCGTCGACCGGGTGCTCGCCGAGGTATTGCCTGAGGACAAAGCAGCTGAAGTGGAGAAACTGAAACAAGAAGGCAAAATCGTCGCGATGGTGGGCGACGGCATCAACGACGCCCCGGCTCTGGTTGCCGCTCATATTGGCATTGCCATTGGCACGGGAACGGATGTGGCGATCGAAGCAGCGGATGTTACTCTGATGCGCGGGGACTTGATGGGCATCGTCGATACCATTCGACTCTCGCAGGCGACGATGCGAAAGATTCGCCAAAACCTGTTCTGGGCGTTCGCTTATAACATCGTATTGATTCCGGTAGCCGCATTCGGTCTTTTGAATCCGATGCTCGCGGGCGCCGCGATGGCATTCAGTTCTGTTTCGGTGGTCACCAACACGCTGTTCCTGCGCCGTTGGAAACCGGTTCGGTTGTAGTTCGAAAACGCTTGGGACTACCTGGTTGCCCGGGGGTTTGGGCCCAAGCGAAGTACTCGGAGTAAGCCGCGAAGCGAAGCGTCACTGAGCTGGGTGATGTAGGTTATGTGCTGATTTTCGGATTCTGGAAGTGAACGGGGTTGGGAATCGCGGGCGTTCGGCTCGCAATCGCGATCGATTTGTTTGTACGGGCGGTGTATTTGTACGTTCGTTTTAAAAAACGGGTCGGAACGGACGAAGGTTAGCCTTTGGGTTAATGGCAAGTTTATGGCGAGGCGAGGAATCACCGATGGTTATACGCCCCAATTAACTGACAGAAATCAAGCCAGAGGAGAGGGGGTCCTCTGGCTGTCTTTGATCAGGACGATCAACTTGGCGTTGGCCTGCACGGACGCAGGCGCTTTTAGCCGAGTTTCCTGTTTTCGGTTATTCCGGTTTGTTTCCGACTGTTGGATCCAGAGTGAACGAAGGTTTGAATCCCTGATACTTCACTTCCGTTACCATCCCGGCGGAAGCGTGGTGCAGGTCGTGGCAGTGGAACATCCATTGGCCGGGATTATCGGCCAAAAATTCCACCTCGTATTTTTCGCCGGGCCGTACGTTCAACGTATCCTTAAGCAGCGGTGATCCTTGCACCGGTTGGCCGTTTTTCGTCACCACCCGGAAGAAATGACCGTGCAAATGCATCGGGTGATCCACAGTCCCGCGGTTAACGAATGTAACCTTCACCCAGTCGCCTTTTTCGACGGAAAGCGGCGCGGTATCCGGGAAGGTTTTTCCGTTAATCGTATAGACTTCCTCGCCGGACTGGGTTTTCACGTTATTCAGTTCCATCGTGAATGCTTTGTTGTACTTGCGCCCGTCTGCGTTGGTTTTCTTTCCATAAGCGGTCATGTCGATCACCGGCAGTTTTGCATCCTTCGCGGATGACAACGACGACTGATTGTCTCCGCCCGCAATTTTAACCGGTATTTGAATGTCCGCCGCGGCTGGAGAATCCGCATGGTCATCGATCCAGAACCCTTTGTCGGAAGCGGTAAACTCCAGATCATAGCGTTCACCCGGGGCAATCGCCAGCAACTGATTGGTGACGGGTGCCGGGTCTTGAATCGGTTGGCCGTCGGTATCGGTAATGGTAAAAGATTGATCGTGCAAATGGATCAGGTGAGTCTGGAACCCGGCATTCACAAACCGGAGTTTGACTCGTTCACCCGGTTTTACTTCAATCGGTTGAATCATTTTTCCGGCAGCTCCGTTTACTGTAAACACGTTGTACATTTGTTTCATCATCGCATCGTGCGACATTTCCGAACCGGTTTGACCCGAACCACCGCTGTTACCAGACATGTTTCCGCCCATACTCATGTTGCCGTGGTTCATGCCAGACATGTTTCCACCGCCCATGTTCATGTTGCCATGGTCCATCCCAGACATGTTTCCGTTACCCATGCCCATCTTGCTGTGATCCATCCCTGTCATCCATTCGTCAAGAACAAGGGTGACATCCTTATCATATCGGGCAGTAGGGCTTTTCGGTTCGACCACCAGGGAACCGTACAGCCCTTTGTCCTCCTGCTCCACACTGTTCTGGTGTGAATGGTACCAGTATGTTCCGGGCACTGTGGCAGTAAATTCATAGGTGAAAGACTCGCCTGGCTTCACGGCGTTCTGGGTAACCCCGGGGATTCCATCCATGTCGTTTGGAACGGGATAACCGTGCCAATGGATGCTGGTCGGTTCAGGCAGATCATTTTTCAAAATGACACGCAATTTGTCGCCTTGAGTTACCCGAATCTGCGGACCCGGAGCGGTTCCGTTATACGTCCAGGCCTCCACTTCTGTACCTTGTTTCAGTTTGATCTTTTTCACTTCGTGTTGCCACTCACGTAAAATGACGGCGTAAATCTCACCGACAATGACGGGAGAAGGGGAACGCCAACCTGCCAAATCAATGAGAAGTGTAACGCCGCTCAAAACGAAAGGCACACGCTGCTCGTTGTGAATAGAAGCGGCATGTGCCAATCGATGTGAGTTGTGGGGACAACGTAAAATCAACTCGTAACGCCGCGCTGCCGGTCCATATCGGCAAGCACACGAACGACATCGGCTTCTTCAATGACCTCCAGATTCCGGGCGGCGGCGTCGAGCAGAATCTGCGTGCAGATCTGGTTCACCACGCGCGGAAGCCCCTGGCTGGCGGCAAAGATTCGGCTGAGCGCGCTTTCGGCAAACACGGGCTTCTCTGTCCGGCTTACGGTCATGTGGTGCCGAATATAGGCGCTCGTTTCCTCCTTGTTCATGCCGCTCAAGTGGTACTGCATGCCAATGCGCTGGACGGTGGCTTCGTACTTCTTCAGCCGGAGCAGCTTGCGAAGCTCCGGCTGGCCGACGAGAATCAAGGGAAACAACGAGGCGGAATCGATGTTGTAATTGAGCGCGAAGCCGTAATTCAAGCAGCATCGCTTCACTCATCTCGTGCGCCTCATCGATGACGACGACCATGGTACGCTCACCAGGTGCGGAGCGGCTGCGGACGACTTCCTGCCAGAGTTTACGCGCCCTGGAGACGGTGTAGACCGGTTCTACGCCGACCGCCTCCAGCAGGCCTCCATAGAATTCTCGTGGCTTGAGTGACGCATAGCACAGGTAGATCGGCAGATAGGCCATGGGATCAAGGGAGGCGAACAGCCGCCGGATTAAGGTCGACTTGCCGCCGCCCATTTCACCGGTGAGAACGCCCAGCGTCCGATGCTGAATCATCAGATCCAGACGGGCAGACGCTTCGCGGTTCCACGGGATTCATAGCAAAGTGCGGGATCCAGTTCCTTGCTGAACGGTTTAGGGGCCGGGCTCTGCAGCAGGGTGGCATTCATTTCGCATCATCGCCTTTCGCTTTGGCATAAGAGATTTCTTCGTTTGTCCACTGGGCTTGCCGTTTCTGCTCGGCCAGGTCCAGGAAGGCCACTTGCCCGTCCGGCTCCACGGTAAGCGCCGTCGGTTCAGGCGTCACCCGACGATCATACGGACGGGATAGATCAACAACCGTTGCATCGGCGTACCTGACGCCGTCGTACCAGACTTGCATCGTTGTGAGATCGAACGGGTCATAGCGCAACTGTACACGTTTTTTGCATAGTTCCAGGTCGACTTCATACGTGTTGCCATTCAGGCTGACACAGCCGGTCTTATCCACCGTGCGTGTCTCTTCCCAGAGAAAGATTTCGGTCAGTTCCGCCAGCGTCTTGCGTCGCATCGGCCGGGCCCTTGCGGCAAGCCGGTCGCGAGGGGACTGTTTGGTGGAACCGTGCTCCCGGGTATGGTAGTAGCCGTCGAGCCATGCGGCTAGCGCGGCGTTCAGTTCGGCGAGTGTCGTGAGCCGTCCCTGTTCGATCTGTGCGTAGGCTTCCGGTTTAAAGCTGGTATCGACGAAACGGAACCAGCGTTCGATCTTGCCGCGTCCCTGAGGCCGTCTCACGGCAGAATGGGAAAGTCGGATCCCCAGCTTGCCGCAGATGCGCACCAGATGTGGGGAGGAGAACGCCGCACCATGATCGCAATAGAATTGCTCTGGAATGCCATGCTTCAAAATCGCCTTCTTCAGGCCGTCCTCCATCCGCGGCAGTTTCTCGTCCCAGTAGAACTCGGCATGGACGATGTACCGGCTGAAATCGTCGAGGATGGCGAACAGGATCGCTTTCTTTCGTTTCTTCGGATCTTTCGGATCGGGCAGGTAGAGCGTGTGCTGAAAGTCGAACTGCCAGCACAGATGCGGCTCCTCGGCTTCGAATCGCCGAAATCCCTTGTCGGCCTCGGCGGCAAGCACGTCTTTGCGGCTCGCACCCGCCTTTCGCAGATGACGGGAGAGGGTGCTTGCGGCAAGCGTCCCGGCTTCGGCTACACCGCCCTCTTCCAGCATGAAGATCAGTTGCTCGACACTTCGCTCGGGGCGCTGCTTTCGCAGGCGAATCGCCTCCTGCAACACCGCCGGCGGGATCTTCAGATTCGTTTTGCGGGTGCGGCCTCGCGGTTTTAGGCCGTCCCACTCGCCTTTTCGGTACTGGCTGAGCCAGCGTTCGAGCGTTCGCACGCTCACGGTCCGTTTGGTGCTGCCGGGAATGTGGTACACCTTTTCGGCCGCCTGCGCCAAATAAGCCTTCAGTTCCCCGGGTGCCAGCGGCGTCTGCCGGCTGACTACGGGTGCGATGAGGCTGTAGCGAAAAGCGGCCATTTGTTCCTGCATGGATGAATCCATCGCGGTAAATGCCTCCTTTGGGAGATGAAATGGGGACGTGTATCCCCTTGGCTCCATTGTGAGACGCCGCGAGTGAAATCAACAGGACAGGCTCTGTGGTATTTTAGCCGTGTACCGTCACCGCCAGGGAGAAGCAGAGACGATTCAAGCCGTGAAGAAATCGGATGTTTCGAAAGGCCGGGATTCGCTCTTGAACCGCTTGCCATGCGCTCTGTAGCGTACTCCACAGCGATGGGGAGCGTGAGAGCGTCAAATGAGGAACCCGCGCGAGCAGCCAGGTCCATAAACCGGACTCCAACTGGGTCAGCCGTTCGTTCCATGCCCGGACGAGACTTGCGATGGTACGCTCGCCAAAACCGCCGCCCGGCAGGGATTGGGACGCCTCCGCTACCGCCTCGACGGTGCCCCCTTGCTGGACGGCGTCCACCAGATCTTCTTGCAGATCTAGCGCCAGACGCTGGTACGGTTCGAGGAAAGCGGGGATGACGGAGTGAACATAGCCACAACCGGGGCAACGAAAACGGAAGATGCAGATTCGTTGGCATGAGGAAGACGTAAAAACCGCGCGCCAGTAATGGCTATGCCGATGAGGCATCCGCTCGCAGGGGCACCCTGCCGGACAGCGTTTGGGGCGATCTTCTTCCGGAAGGCCGTGCGTGCCGACCAGCCTGAGATACGCTTCCAAGTCCGAATGCCAAGGCGGTAGCGCCTGTTGCGCGGTCGGCGAACAGGCAGACAGCGGCAGGCTGCAAGGGGGGTGGCGGTAACCTCCCCTGCGTATACGAATGGTATCGCTTTGGTCTCGAATCAGGCCGCCGTGGCGCCACATCGGATCACGATGGATACAGTCGGACGGATGCGACACCTTTACCGCCTCTTCGATGACGATAAAGGGCTTTACTTTTGTCTTCTTTTCCACTACAATTGTTGTGAGCGAAAGCTTGGTGCGAAGGAAGACGGGGGCTGCTAATCCTTAACCGTCTTCCTTTTTATTTTTTGCTTTCGCCGCTCCTTAGACAGTGATTGGCGTTACAGCCTCCGGCTGCATATGTCATTCATTGTCTCTCATCTCCGTCATTCTTGGCAAGAAAAAACCGCTCGTTTCCAGACAAGGAAACTGAGCGGCAACAACATGTAACAACCGATTGGCTTTTGGGGAAGACAGACAATCCACTGATAACTGCTGTGATGCTGAGAAGCGTTGAGCACTTGAACAGGTTTGTGCTGGCATCGTCTTTGTGGGCGCTGATAACTGCTGTGATGCTGAGAAGCGTTGAGCACCAATGACAACATCCATCATTTTTTCAGAGTCCCCCGCCTGGTAACTGCTGTGATGCTGAGAAGCGTTGAGCACTGATGAAAAGAATGAATTATCTTACCACTCTGGAACTCGTGGTATCGTTTGCTATACTATACAATTATGAATAAGTGGTAAGTAATCCCACAAAAATGGCCATACTTCTCTAACGGAGGATTAGCCTTCAAAAATGAAACTGTTTGACGTTTTTCCGGAGCGTTTCTTTTATTTGTTGACCGGTCCAAACAAACATCTGTACGCGGAAGCTTTGCTTCTGTTGTTTGAACAGTCCCGCAGGGAACGGTTCGGCATCCGTTTGGATGTCATGCGGGACTTGTTGCAGGAGCTGATCGAAACACACAGGGAATTGGGGCTGGAGATCCAACTGGATGTTGAAGAGGAATCGGTCGGTTCTGACGGTGGACATGGCGATTTGCAAATTTCGCTGGAGGAATTGTCGCGGGCGCAGGCGAACGCGTTGATTCGCCGGATGGAAAGATTGAAGTGGATTTATCTGGAAGTACGGGATCAGTTCCAACAGTATATTGTGCTGCCGCACTACACCAGCCGGATTTTGTCTTTGTTTCAGGAGCTTTGCGAAGCGAGAACGGTGGAATACCAGCGGTTTGCCTTTGTCACGTATGAAATCCTCACCGGACAGGAGGCGAAACGCCGCCCCTGTTTTGCCGTGCGGGAGGCCAGGCAGTACACGCTCCAGTTTGAGCAGGAATTGATCACGCTCTACAATGATATGAAACATCACATGGAACAGATGGTGCAAAAAACGACCATCCAGGAAGTTTTGGATCACCACTTTGAAAAATACAAATCGCAAATTGTTGACAAGAGTTACCATCGCTTGAAAACCTCCGACCACGTGTCGCGCTATCGGTTCCAGATATTGCAGACTGTGCAGAATTGGCTGTTGGACAAGGATCTGCTTGAGGAAACGATCGAAGACGGGCTGCGAAGCGAGTTTTATCAATCCCGGGAGGAGGCGGAGGCGGACATCCGCGACGCATTGTACCGGATCGAAGAGACGTATAGCGGATTGGACGAGATTTTTTATCAAATCGATCTCAAACATAACCAATATTTGCGTTCATCCTATGATCGGGCGCGTTACTTGAGCCAACAGCACCATGGGTTGGTTCAACAATTGGCGTATGTTTTGGAACGGCTCTCCGGTTTGTGCAACAACATGTCGCCGGATGAGTGTCCTTGGCCGGAATTGTTCCGCTTGCAACAAGTGGAGGTTCTGAATGAAGGCTCTCTTTTTTCTCCTCGCCGCAAAAAATTGCCCCACCAGCCGGCTGTTCATGTGGTGCAGCCGATTCCGGACGAATTGAAAAAACAATTGCGCCAGGAGAACCTGGAGCGCATGCGGCATGCGATCACACGCAAAAAAGTGGAGAGCTATGTATTTGACAGGCTGGGAGAGCGGCAAGAGATGGAACTAGAAGAGTTGGCACCGACGAATCTGGAGGAATTTTTGCTTCTCACGTATGTTTACCTGTTCGGACAGGATGGCGCTTCCGCTTTTGAGTTGAGGCGTTCCAGCGAACGGCGTATTTTGCATATCGGACAATACCGTTTTACCAACCACCGCATTGTCCGAAAGAGGAGACGCCAGCATTGAGCCCATCCGAAAAAAGGGGCGCCAGCATTGAGCCTATCCGAAAATGGGGCACCAACATTGAACCTGCCCAAAAAATCGGCGTTCGCGTTGAATCTATCCGAAAAAAGAGGTGTCAGCCTTGATCCTAACCGAATTGAGCGAACTGGAACAAGAGCGCGTCCGCTCCGTGATCAACCGCTTAATCGCAGTCAATTTTCTGGTCAAAGAGAGAGAACGGGAAACGTATTTGACGATTCGCCGGCATCGAGCGGAGTTGGAGCGTTTTTTTCAGTTTCTGGGCTGGGATCTGGTCGTGGATGAACGGCATGAATGTGTTTTCCTGCATGCACCGGACAGCCGGCTGCGACGCGGCTTGAATCGGGACCAAAGCATCTGGCTGTTGACCCTGCGTCTCATTTACGAGGAAAAAAGGCAGAGTTTGTCTCTCAGCGAATTTCCGATGACGACCACCCATGAGATCCGCGGTAAATACGAAACATTCCGGATTCCGTGGCTGAACCGAACCCAGCTTGAAAAAATGGTCCAGTTGTGCACGCGTTACCATCTGCTGGAGCCCCTGGACAGCGACATCCGGTCGGACGAATGCCGGTTCCGGCTGTTCCACACCTGGATCTATGTGGTGGATACCGATGAGCTGCAGACGATCCGCGGGAAAATTGAACGGTACGAGGCGGGCCAGGAAGGAGGTTTGCTGGATGAAATGGATGAAGAAACTGCGGTTGATTAACTGGCACTATTTTGTGGACGAAACGCTGGAATTCGGCAAGCAAACCTTGATCACGGGAAAAAATGCGGCCGGCAAATCGACGATCATCGACGCGATGCAGGTGCTGTTTGTCGCCGATCAGAGGCAAATCCGTTTCAATGCGGCCGCACATGATGAGGCCAAGCGCTCGATGATCAACTATTTAAGGGGCAAGATTGGCAATGACGAGCGAACGTTCTTGCGGGATGGCGATTTTACCTCTTACATAGCCGCCGAATTTCGGGACGACGAGAAAAAGGAATCGTTCGTGGTCGGTGTGGTGATCGACGTTTTTCGGGACCAGTCCTATGAAGAGGAATATTTTATCCTGGCAGACCGGCGGCTTGCAGAAGTCGAGTTCCTGAAATCGTCCGGGCAACTCCGCAACCGTGAGGAATTCCGGCGTTTCTACGGGGGCGGAATGCGCAGCCGCGTGATTTTTGAGCGCAACAAAGCGAACTACCAGAAAGCGCTGCTGGCTCGCATGGGACAAGTTCACGAACGGTTTTTTTCCGTTTTCACGAAAGCTTTGTCATTCAAGCCGATCCAGGACATCCGGGCGTTCGTCTATGACTATATCCTGGACAAAAAGGAACTGCAGCTTGACCTGATGAAACAAAATTTTGAGATCCATGAGCGATACAGACAGGAACTGGAGGAACTTCAGAAACGAAAAGAAAGTTTGCACGCCATCCGGGAACGGTTCAATCAGTATGCGAGGCTGCGCGAAACGGTGAAGGAACAGGACTATGTGATCCGCAGGCTGAAGTTTGTCCTGGAACAGGAAATCCAGGAGCAATTGCAAAAGGATCTGGATCACTACCAACAGAAGCTGCAGCAGATGGAAGCGGACATCGAATTGGCGCTTCACAAGGTGGATGAAGCGAAGCAGCAAATGCAAGCGGCCTATCAGCGCTGGCAGAATCATCAAGTGGAGCGGCAGAAGAAAGAATTGGAAGAACGAATCGCACAGTTGACAATCGAACAGGAGCAGTTGCGGCGTACGCTCGCTTTATTCGCGAAACGTTTGCGGCAGGAGTTGCAACTGCTCGATTCCCTGTCGCAGTGGCCCGGCAACGAACTGTGGCAGTGGGAAGCACGCGAGCGTGAAAATCTGGAGCGGTTGCGGGAAACGCTCGCCTACGCACTCGCCCAAATCGAACAGGAACAAATAGTGCAGGCGGAAGCGGATGTGAGACAGGCATTCCAGGAAGCAGGTGCGTTGCTTGCCGCGCTTTATCAGCGCACATTGATCGCTGCATCCCGCGCCGCCGATCAACTGCAAGAAACTGAAACGAAAATTGCGGAACTGGAAGAGATCATTCGAGATCTTGAAAATCAGAAGCGAACCTACCCACCTTCGGTGCATAAACTGAAATCGCTGTTGGAACAGCGGCTGGGCGACAGGTCGAAAGTGTGGATTTTTTGCGAGGAAATGGAAGTGCGGGACGAATCCTGGCGGGATGCGATCGAGGGGTACCTGAACACGCAAAGGTACGATTTATTAGTGGAACCGCATGTGTTTGCGGAAGCGCTGGCGGTGTACGAGCGGGAAAAATGGACCTGGAAGCTGGAGGGTGTCGGACTGGTCGACACGGAAAAAGAACGCAAGTATCTGGGGACCGCGGAGCGCAACTCGCTGGCGGAAGAGCTGACGGCCAATCATCCCGTCATCCGCGCCCATCTGGAACATTTGCTGGGCAAAGTGATAAAAGCGGAAAACGAGCAGGAACTCCGCAAGTATCGGACAGCCGTCACCCGCACCTGCATGGTGTACCACAATCTGGTCGCCAGACAGATTCCGAAACGGCAGTATGAAGTTCCTTTCATCGGGGCGAAAGCGATCGTCCGGCAATTGGAAATCAGGCGGCGGGAACTGACCGAGCTCAAAAGCCAACGGGATCGTCTGCTCGCGACCAACCGGGAGCTGACCGATTGGACGAGCCGGCTCGCCGAGAAGCAGTCGCAGTATGCTTCTCTCAGTGAACATCTCGCCCTGCCGACGGAACTTGATACACGCCGCCGCGAGTTGGAGACTGCCCGCGAGCAATTGGAAACGCTTCTCCAATCGGATGACTTCAATGAGGTCGAACGGCTGAAAGCAGCCTACGAGGAATGGCGGAAAGCGGAACAAGATTGGGCAAACCGGTATGTCCGGCTGGAAAAAGAGAAAACAAAATTGGAAACGGAGCAGATGCAAAAAGATACACAGTTATTCATTCAACGGAGGAAAGTGCGGGAAGCGGAAGAGCACTGGCAGCAATGGCGGGAGGAACACGGTCCGGAAGCGGAGCAGCGAGCGCTGGTGCGTTGGGAAGATGCCACCCGGCAGAATCTTCCCACGGCGAAGAAAATCGAGAACTGGGAAAACAACTGGAAAGGGAACCAGACCCGCCGCGACCAGGAATTTCTGGATCTGCAAAAACTGCGGCAGCAGTTCAACTTTGTCTACTCATTCAACGGACCTGTCGCCGGGGAAGACAACGAAGTCTATGAAAAACTTCTGCATGATATTGAACATCTCGATATTCCGGAATACCAGAAGAAGGTGGAAACGGCGCTGAAAGAGTCGGAAGAGGAGTTCAAGTCGCATTTTGTTTTCAAGCTGCGGGAGGCCATCCAGATGGCACGGCGCGAATTCGACGAGTTGAATTACGCGCTTCGAAACTTTCCTTTTTCCGAGGACAGGTATCACTTTGAAGTGACGGCCAGCGAAAAGTACAAAAAATTTTACGATGCCGTGATGGACCCGCTGCTGCTAGAAAGAGGCTCGTTGTTTGAGATGCCGGATGACGAACGGGTCGCCGTGCTGCATGAACTTTTTGAACTGCTGGTGCGGGGGGAAGCGGGGGATCTGGAGGAATTCACCGATTACAGGCGCTATCTCGATTTTGACATCATTGTAACCACCCGCGATTCACGCTACAGGTTCTCGCAGGTTTTGCGGGAAAAATCGGGCGGGGAGACACAGACCCCGTTTTACATCGCGATTTTGGCGTCCTTTCATCACCTGTATCGTTCCGGCAAAACGATGCGGCTGGTGGTGTTTGACGAAGCGTTCAACAAAATGGACGAACAACGGATTCAATCCAGCCTGCGTCTCATCAAGCAGATGAACCTGCAGCTGATCGCCGCTGTACCGGACGAGAAAATGCAGCATATGGCGCCGGAAGTGACCACGACGCTGATCGTGAACAGGCACGAATACCAATGCTTTGTTGATCTGATTGACCGCTGGGAGGACGGCGAACAGGAAGCGGCAACGGCAGGCGGTCAGGCTGAGGAATCCCCCGATTTGCAACAGCAGACGTTATTCTGAGTGCCTGAGGTGTGATCATGGCGCAGTCTCCTGGTGAACAGCAATTTAAAACAAAATTTCAAAAACAGGTTCTCTCGTTCCTTCTGGAAAAATATGAACGAAGCCAGGCGTTCCGAACCGGGCAGCCGTCTTCGCAGAGGCCGCAGTTCGCATTAAAAGGAAGCCCGTTTCAAAAAGATTATTTTGACGAAATGGACTTCCGGAAGCGAGTGTGGATGAACGATGTACTGTTGGAACTGGAGCGGCAAGGGCTCGTTTCGTTGGCGTGGGCGAAATTTCAGGAAGGATCTGAGCTTGCGAAAGTCTATCTGGAAACGGATTCGATGCCAAAAGCGTACTCCCTGGCGGGAATCAAACCAAAACTGGCAAAAATGGAGCGAATGCGGGAGATTCTCAAGCCGCTGTCATGCCACCCCTGGGAATGGGTGAAGCGATGGTGGCAGGAAGCGGATCAAAAGTTGGCGGAACGCAGCAGCGGCGGCTTGGATTTGGACGATCCGGAAGGATATGAAGGTTTGGTGAAAGTGCTGCTCGCGCTGACCGGGATTGAAAATACAGGAAAGCCAAAGCGGTTGCTCAGCCAGGAGTTGTTCCGGGACAGCAAATATTTTGAACGGCATGTCCAGAAACGCCTCCTGTCACTGCTCAAAAAATACGGCGATACGGAATTGGAGACGGATGAGGAGTATCTTGACAGCATCGGCATCGTCGACAATCCAAAAAGCGTTTGGCTTTCTGGTGCGCTGGACTGTCAGGTGCAGGGACGGACTGTGGCCACAGAGGGATTTTTCGGCGGAGTAGGGCTGTCGGCTGAAACTGTCAAGGGGATGGAGATCTTCTCGGTGCGCGCGGAACGAGTTGTGACGATCGAGAATCTGACCAGTTACCATCAATGGGTGCAGCGGCGGGCCGACCGGCAGGAGTTGGTCGTGTATATCGGCGGGTTTCCGCACCGTACCTTGCAAATTTTTCTTGAAAAATTGGCCGGTTATTTGCAGCGCCATCAACCGGACATGTCGGTTTGCCACTGGGGTGACATCGATTTGGGCGGCATTCGCATCTTTGAATATCTGAAGACGAATTATTTCCCGCAACTGCGGCCGATATTGATGGACGGCGCAACGTTGATGAAATACAAAGACGGGGCGGTTCCCACGGATCCCGCCTATTTATCGAAAATAAAGACGATGCTGGAAGATCCGCGGTATGCGGATTGGCGCGAAGTGCTCCGTTTGATGGAACGATACCGAATACGGATTGAGCAGGAGAGCGTGAGCGACGTTCCTGTTCAATAAAATTGATTTTCCCCGCCACTTGATGTATGATGAAATGTGGCTTTTCGGCCGCCGGGCTGTCAAAGCGTGACTCAGACAGCTTAAACCTGCGCCGCGGCGCGGAATGGAGCCGAGCTGCGATGCGCAATGGAGGATTTCATGTGAAGTGGACGGAAGTGACAGTTTGGACCAGTCACGAGGCGAGCGAAGCGGTGTCGGAACTGCTGACGCGGCTTGGCGCCGCCGGCGTGGCGATTGAAGACCGCAATGATCTGGACGTGGTTCGCAACAATCCTTATGGAAACTGGTATGAAGTGACGGATGATCTGGTTCCGGCGGAGGGTGCCCGCGTGTCTGCGTACTTCCCGGAACTGGTCGATGTCGCTTCTTTGGTCAATAAAATCAAACAGGAGCTGGCTGCCTTCACCGGGTATGGGCTTGATCCCGGGCGCGGTGAAGTCGCGACCCGCGAAGTGGACGAAGAAGACTGGGCCAACGCGTGGAAACAATTTTTCAAACCGGTGCGGGTGACTGACCGGCTGACGATTAAACCCACGTGGGAGCCGTATGAGGCCGCTCCCGGAGAAATCATCATCGAGCTTGATCCCGGCATGGCATTTGGCACCGGCACCCATCCGACCACCGTTTTGTGCCTGCGGATGCTGGAAAAATGGCTCCCTGCCAACGCGCGCGTGGTGGATGTCGGAACCGGCACCGCGATTCTCTCGATCGCTTGTGCAAAATTGGGCGCCGAGCAGGTGCTGGCGCTCGATTTGGACCCGGTCGCCGTCAAGGTGGCGCGGGAAAATGTGGCGCAGAACCATGTCGACGACCGTGTGGCCGTGCGGGCAAACGATTTGCTGCGGGGGATCGACGGTCCATTTTCTCTCGTGGTCGCGAACATTCTGGCGGACATCGTGGTCCGCATGATCCCGGACGCCTGCAGGGTGCTCGAGCCGGGCGGGCTGTTCATCGCGTCCGGCATTATCCAGGAAAAAGCGGACTGGGTGCGCGGGCAGATGGAACAACAAGGGTTTGCCGTCAGGGAAATGCTCACCGAGCAGGATTGGACCGTGCTGGTGGCGGAAAAAACGCCCCTTGGCGGGAAAAACGGCCTGTAGGATTCGGAAAAAGAGCGGGAGGCCGACATGCAGCGATATTTTGTTTCGCCGGAAGCGATCGAAGCCGGGCAGGTGCGGATCACGGGCGACGATGTGAAACATATCACGCGCGTGTTGCGGCTGCAGCCTGGCGCAGAGGTGATTTGCGCCGATGGTTTGGGCCGGTCGTATCGCGTGCGATTGACCGAATTCGCTTCCGGCCAGGTGGTCGGTGAGATCGTCGAAACGCTCGCCGAAAAAGTGGAACCGGAGGTAAAACTTACGCTGGTCCAGGGACTGCCGAAAAGTGATAAAATGGATCTGATTGTGCAAAAAGGGACGGAACTGGGCATCGCCTGTTTTGTGCCAGTCGAAACGGAACGCACAATCGTTCAGTATGATGCAAAAAAAGAGAGCAAGCGCCGCGAACGCTGGCAGCGGATTGCCAAAGAAGCAGCGGAACAGGCGCATCGCCTTGTGATTCCGCACATCGCGGACGTGGTTTCCCTGCGGCAGTGGCTGGCCGAACAGGCTGCTTCGCACGATCTGATTTTGCTGGCGTACGAAGGGCAGTCCGGCGTTGGTTTGCGGTCGGCGCTGAACACGTTTACAGCTGGCGGTGCATCCGAACAGCAGGACGTCGATGACCGGCGAGTGATCGGCGGCGACACCCCCCGATTGCCCCGGTCGGTCGCGCTTCTGATCGGGCCGGAGGGCGGCTTTGCGCCGCAGGAAGTTGCGCTTGCGGAAGAACACGGGGCCCGCATTATCACATTGGGCCCTCGCATATTACGGACTGAAACCGCGGGGCTGGTGGCTGCCGCGATCATTTTATACCATTTTGGACAGATGGGAGGGTGAAACGGATGTCAACAGTGGCATTTCACACGCTGGGCTGCAAGGTGAATTCGTACGACACGGAAGCGATCTGGCAGCTGTTCAAGCGGCGCGGGTACACGCAGGTCGATTTTCACGACATCGCCGACGTGTACGTGATCAATACGTGCACCGTGACCGATACGGGCGACAAAAAATCGCGGCAGATGATCCGCCGCGCGATCCGCCGCAACGAACACGCGACGGTGGTCGTCACCGGCTGCTATGCGCAAATGGCGCCCGATGAGATTTTGGCGATTCCCGGTGTCGATTTGGTGATCGGAACACAACACCGGGAGCAGATCGTCGACCTGGTCGAGAAAGTGCAGGAAGAAAAGAAACCGCTCAAATTCGTGTCTTCCGTCCGCTCGCAGCGGGAATTTGAAGAGCTGGACGTGCCGGAGTTCCAGGGGCACACTCGCGCATTTCTGAAAATCCAGGAAGGCTGCAATAACTTCTGCACGTTCTGCATCATTCCGTACTCGCGCGGATTTATCCGCAGCCGGAAGCCGGAGAACGTGATCAAACAAGCGGAAAAACTGGTGGCAGCGGGCTATCGCGAAATCGTCCTGTCCGGCATACACACCGGCGGTTACGGGGATGACCTGGACGGCTACACACTGGCCGATTTGCTGGTCGACCTTGAGAAAGTGGAGGGCCTGCGCCGGATTCGGATTTCTTCGATCGAAGCGAGCGAAATCGACGGCAAAATGCTGGAAGTCCTCACCCGTTCGGAAAAAGTCTGCCGCCATCTGCACATTCCGCTGCAGTCCGGTTCCAACTATGTGCTCGACCGGATGAACCGGAAATACACGGTCGAGGAGTTTGCCGCGAAACTGGTGGAACTGCGGAAAGCGCTGCCGGATCTGGCGATCACCAGCGACGTGATCGTCGGCTTCCCGGGCGAAACGGACGACCATTTTGCAGAAACGTACAACTTCGTCAAGGATCAGCGGTTTGCCGACCTGCACGTCTTCCCGTATTCGAAGCGGAAAGGGACGCCGGCTGCCAAATACAAAGACCAGGTGCCGGAAGCGGTAAAGGAAGCCCGCGTCGCGAAATTGATCGAGCTGGCCAACCGGCTGCAGGTCGAGTATTCGGCGAGGTATGTCGGGCAGGTTCTGGAAGTGATTCCGGAAGAGATCAATGCGGAAGGGATGCTCGAAGGCTATTCGGACAACTATATCAAAATCGCATTCCGCGGACACCCGGACATGCTCGGACAAATCGTGTCCGTGCGGCTGGACGAGGCGAAAGCGGACGTTTCGCAGGGGACCTTTGTCGAACAAGTGACGTTTCAGCCTGCCGCGGCGACGGAAAGCGTGCCGACCGGTCTGATTCCGCTGGACATGGTGCAAGCGTAAGTCTATTTTTTCCCCCGCCCGGACGCTGTTTCGGGGCCTCATCAAAGCTGCTCGTCGCTTTGGTGGTGCACCGACGGCGTCGAGTGGAGCGGGGTTTTCTCTTTTACTTAGCCATGATTTTCGATGCGCCCGCTCCATTGGTTGCTGGAATTGCCGCAAGCGGCAACGGAAAACGTACTTGAGAAGGGAAGTACTCGTTCGTTGTCAATCTGATGCAGCTCACTTATAATGTTTGAAGCGGAGGTGGCGGAATGAAAGAGTATTCGGCAGGAGGAGTGGTTTATCGGGAAATCGACGGCCGGATCGAGCTGCTCCTAATCCATGACCGGTTTGGAAAAATGACTTTGCCCAAGGGCCATTTGGAAGAAGGGGAGACGCAAAAACAGGCGGCCCTGCGGGAAGTGGCGGAAGAAACAGGGATTCAGGCGAAAATTGTCGGCGATCCGCTCGGCGTGATTTCGTTTGATTTTGATGTGCCGGGTAAAGGAACCGTTACGAAAGAGGTCACCTATTACCTGATGCAAGCCGTTTCCGGCGAAACCAAAGCGCAGGAGGAAGAGATCCGAGACGTGTTCTGGTTTCCCGTTGACGAGGCCCTGCAAGTTCATGCGGAACGGGGATACGAAAACAATAACGTGATTCTGGAACGGGCGATCAAAAGGCTGGAGGGAGACGTGTCATGAAGCAACAGATTGAGGAAATTCGCAGCAAGCTGGAATCGGTTATCGGGCCGATCCAATCGGAAACAGGAGAATTTGTTCCGCTTCCGCCAGAAAAATTGGCCTCTGCAATCGACCATACCTTGTTGAAACCGGATGCAACCCCGGATCAGGTGAAGCAGCTCTGCCGGGAGGCAAAACAATTCCAGTTTGCGTCCGTCTGCGTAAATCCGGTGTATGTGCCGCTTGCGGCTGACGAACTGACCGGAAGCGGGGTGAAAGTGTGCACGGTGATCGGTTTTCCGCTGGGAGCGACCGGATCGCCCGTGAAAGCGTTTGAAACGGAAAATGCGATCGCAAACGGCGCCACCGAAGTGGATATGGTGATTCCGGTAGGCCTGCTGAAAGCGGGCGATTACCGGGCCGTCCTGGAAGACATCCGGGCGGTTGTCCGGGCGGCAAACGGACAAGCACTGGTGAAAGTGATTATTGAGACCAGCCTCTTGACAGAGAAAGAGAAGATTGCCGCATGCTTGCTGGCGAAGCAGGCGGGCGCCGATTATGTGAAAACTTCGACCGGGTTCAGCAGCGGCGGGGCAACCAAAGAGGATATTGCACTGATGCGGGCGGCAGTCGGACCGCGGATGGGAGTCAAAGCATCCGGCGGCATCCGGACGCGGGAAGCTGCATTGGCCATGTTGGCAGCCGGCGCCACCCGCATCGGAGCCAGCGCGTCGGTTGCGATCGTGCAAGGAAACCGGTCGGCCGGCGCGGGCTATTGAGCCGGTCCATATAAATTAGGAAAACCGTCCATAATGAAGAGGAAAGTATTCTTCCGAGGAGAGTTTCTCTTGGAAAAGGGGAAATTCTCCTCTTGTTTTTTTGCGCCAAGAGTCGTACTATTTTTGTAAAGGATATAAAATTCGGAATCAAAATTCCGAATTTCGGAACGAGGGATCGGCATGCAGTCCCAAAACAAACAGCACAAAAACAAAACGGTCATTAAATCGATGGAACTCCTCAACCTGTTCCTCGCCAATGACCGGTTAACCCTGCACGAAATGGCGGAATTGTCGAATCTCCCAAAAACCTCCGTCCACCGGATGGTCGGTTCACTTGAAGAGATGGGCTTTCTGACGAGGGACCAGGCGGGAAAATACACACTCGGGCTGAAGTTTCTGCAATTTGGCCAGTTGGTGGCTGAGCGGCTGGACATCCGGCATGTCGCACTGCCGGTGATGCGGCGGTTGCGGGACGAGGTGGCCGAGGCTGTCAACTTGATCGTACGGGACGGCAACGAAGCGATTTATATCGAAAAAGTGGACACCCACCAGCCCGTACGAGTGTATACCGCGATCGGCCGGAGAGCTCCGTTGTATGCGGGGGCCTGCCCGCGGATTTTGCTCGCTTTTCTGCCCGATGCGGAGCGGGAACGATACCTCAATCAGATTGAACTGAAACCGATCGGAGCGGGAACGATCACCGATCGGGAGTCGCTGCGATCCGTTTTGGAGGAATCGCGGAAAACCGGATTTTCGGTCAGTCACTCCGAACTGGAAAACGATTCGTCCGCCGTGGCGGCGCCGATTTTTGATCACCGCGGCCGGGTGGCGGCTGGCCTTAGCATCGCCGGTCCGACCACCCGCTTTCAACCAGAACATTTGCCCGCTCTGACCAAAAAAGTGATGGGGGCGGCGCATGAAATCTCGCGCAAATTGGGCTGGACAGGCACAGGCCAGACGTTCTGACGCGCCGGGAAGCCATCCAGTCAAAACAGGGGGTGAGACAGTGACGGCCAAAGCAGCGCTTCAATTCGTTCCGCTGGGCGACTCCGCGGTGGTCGTCGAATTCGCGAACACAATTGATCTCGTAACCCACCGCAAGGTAAAAGCGTTGGCCGGGTATTTGGATGAATGTCCGTTTCCCGGAATGGTCGAGTATATTCCGGCGTTTACAACGGTAACCGTATTTTACGATCCGTTGCGATTGTCGTATGCGGATGTATGTTCGACGCTTGAAAACATCATCTCTCTGCTGCCCGAAACACCTGATTCGCCTCCGCGGATCGTCGAAATTCCCGTCTGCTATGGGGGAGAGTTCGGCCCCGATTTGAAGTTTGTGGCGGAGCATAACGGACTGACGACGGAGCAAGTGATTGAGATTCACGCAAGCGGTGACTATCTGGTGTACATGATCGGGTTTGCCCCCGGCTTCCCCTATCTGGGCGGGATGTCGGAGCGGATTGCGGCGCCGCGGCGTCCGTCACCCCGTTTGCAGATTCCGGCCGGCACAGTCGGAATCGCCGGTATGCAAACCGGTGTGTATTCGATTGACACGCCGGGGGGATGGCAGTTGATCGGGCGGACGCCATTGGCCCTGTTTCGCCCGAACGACGATCCGCCGAGTTTGTTGCAAGCGGGTGACCGGGTTCGGTTTCGGCCGATTTCCCGCGAGGAATATGACGCGTGGAAGGAGGGCGGGCGATGAGCATCAGGGTGATGCGGCCGGGGCTGCTGACTTCCCTTCAGGATCTCGGCAGGCACGGGGTGCAAAAATACGGGGTGGTCGCCAGCGGCGCGATGGACCCGTTTGCGCTGCGGCTGGCGAATCTGCTGGTGGGCAATGAAGAAGCGGAAGCGGCGCTGGAAATGACGATACAGGGACCGACGCTGCTGTTTGAAAGAGATGCGCTGATCGCCATATGTGGAGCCGCATTGTCCCCCAAGATCGACGGCCGGTCCGTTCCGGAATGGCGACCTGTGCTGGTTAAAGGGGGAAGCGTGTTGCAATTCGGGATGGCGATTGCAGGCTGCCGCGCCTACCTGGCGGTGGCCGGCGGATTCGACGTTCCGGTCGTGATGGGGAGCCGCAGCACCTATTTGCGCGCCGGGATCGGCGGCTTTCAGGGACGCGCTTTGAAAGAAGGAGATGTGCTGCGGGTACGGCCCGCTTCCCGGCGAAGCTTGCATCGCATGCGAAAGCTGGCGAAGGGGATGGATTCCTGCCCGTTTGCCGCCACTGACTGGGCGGTGACTTCCGATTTGCTGCCGGCGTACGGCAAGAATCCGGTCATCCGGGCAATGCGCGGCGGTCAGTTTGACTGGTTTACCGTGGACAGCCAGGAGCGATTTTTTACGGAACCGTTTCAGGTCACGCCGCAATCGGATCGGATGGGCTACCGGTTGTCGGGGGCACGGCTCCGGTTGGCGGAACCGCGCGAACTGATTTCGGAAGCGGTGGCCGCAGGCACCGTCCAGGTGCCGGCCGGGGGCCAGCCGATCGTGTTGCTGGCCGACCGCCAGACAACTGGCGGCTATCCGAAAATCGCCCAGGTGGCGTCAGTCGATCTGCCGGTGATCGCACAGGTCAAGCCGGGCGAGACTGTCCGCTTTCAGGAAATCACGCTGGAGGAAGCACAGGCGCTGTATCGCAGGCGGGAACGGGAGATCGAGTTGTTGAAACAGGGGATCGCATTGAAGTAACGGGGAGGGAGAAGCGATGTTTCGAGTCGATTTGAACTGTGACATGGGCGAAAGTTTCGGCGCTTACAAACTGGGAAACGACGAGGAGATCCTGAACTTTGTCACATCGGCCAACATCGCCTGCGGATTTCATGCGGGGGATCCGGCAACCATGCGGAAAACGGTGAAACTCGCCCTGGAAAAAGGGGTCGCCATCGGAGCGCATCCCGGCCTGCCGGATCTGGTAGGCTTCGGCCGCCGGAACATGGACATTTCACCGCAAGAAGCATACGACATCGTGGTGTATCAGATCGGCGCCCTGTATGGATTTGTCAAGGCGGAAGGCGGAACGATGCAGCATGTGAAGCCGCACGGCGCTCTCTACAACATGGCTGCGAAAAATCCGGCGCTGTCAAAAGCGATCGCGGAGGCGGTGTACAAGGTGGATCCGGAATTGATCCTGTTCGGCCTGTCCGGCAGCGAGCTGGTGAAAGCAGGTCAGTCGATCGGCTTGCGTACTGCCAGCGAAGTATTCGCCGACCGCACCTACCAAGCGGATGGTTCATTAACTTCGCGCCGCCAGCCGGACGCGCTGATCACCGATCCGGCGCAAGCGGTGCAACAGGTGATCCGCATGGTCAAGGAAGGCAAGGTGGCATCGCAACAAGGAGTCGATGTTCCGATCAAAGCGGATACCGTCTGTCTCCACGGCGACGGACCGCATGCGCTGACCTTCGCCCGCCAGATCCGGGAACTTCTGCAAGCTGCGGGAGTTGCCGTGCGGGCGGTTGGAAATCGATAACGAAGGAGGAAAAAGAATGCTCACACTGATTGGAATTGCCATTGTGATTGTCGGTTTTGCAATGCGCTTTAATCCGTTGCTTGTCGTAACGGTTGCGGGAATTGCCACCGGTTTAGCCGGACATCTTCCGTTCGACAAGATCCTGACGGCATTCGGAGAGGCGTTTGTAAAAAATCGCTATCTCTCCTTGTTCATTCTGACCTTGCCGGTGATAGGCCTGTTGGAACGCTACGGCCTGAAGGAACAAGCGCAAGCGTTGATCAGCAAAGTGAAGGCTGCCACGACCGGACGGCTGCTCATCTTGTATCTGTTTGTGCGGGAACTTGCCGCAACTGTAGGTTTGACAAGCCTCGGCGGCCACGCGCAAATGGTTCGTCCGCTGGTTGCACCGATGGCGGAAGCGGCAGCGGAAAACCGATATGGAACTCTCCCAGAAAAAGTACGTAACCGGATTAAGGCATATTCGGCGTCCGCCGATAATGTCGGACTCTTTTTTGGCGAAGATATCTTTATTGCGTTCGGCGCGATCTTGTTGATGAAAGGATTCTTCGAACAAAACGGGATTCAGGTGGAACCGCTGCATATTGCGGTCTGGGGGATTCCCACCGCGATCGCCGCTTTCCTGATCCACGGCGCGCGACTCTTGCTGTTGGAGCGAAAAATAAAGGCGGAAGCAGAAAAGTCGCAAATCAACGAATCGATTAAGAATCCTGAATTGCGAGGGGAGACGCAAGCATGATTATCAATCTTGAGTATATTTACTATATCGCGGGTATCTTTCTCGCTATTATTTCGCTTTTGACGCTGCGAGACAAAGGCAACCCGAAGCGGGGGTTGACCGCTTTGTTCTGGGGCCTGTTTGCCGTATCGTTTCTGTTTGGAAAGGTGATCCCGTCCAAGTATATGGGGGTCCTCGTGATTATCATGGCGCTGATTGCCGGTTTTGGAGGAGTCCGGATGGGATCCTACAAACAAACCACAGATGAACAGCGAGCAGCAAGCGCGAGAAAGTTCGGAAACAAACTGTTTCTTCCTGCCCTGCTTATCCCATTCATTACTGTTGTTGGGACAATGTGGGTAAAGAATGTGAAAATCGGCGGTCTACCTCTGCTCGACCCAGGGAATGTCACACTCGTTAGTCTCGGGGTTGCATGCGTCATCGCTTTGATCTCGGCCATGGCGCTAACTCGGGAAAAAGGCCTGCAGCCGATTGAGGAATCGCGCCGGTTGTTGGACGCGATCGGTTGGGCCGCCGTGCTTCCCCAGATGCTCGCTACCTTGGGCGGTTTGTTTGCTGCGGCAGGTGTTGGGAAAGTGGTGGCCGATCTGGTAAGCGCAGCGATTCCGGTAGATAACCGTTTCTTTGTCGTTGCGGCCTACGCCGTGGGAATGGCTCTGTTTACCATGATTATGGGAAACGCGTTTGCCGCTTTTCCGGTGATGACGGCAGGCATCGGTTTACCGTTAATCGTTCAAATGCATGGGGGAAATCCTGCTGTTATGGCGGCGATTGGCATGTTTTCGGGTTACTGCGGAACACTGATGACTCCGATGGCTGCGAACTTCAATATTGTGCCGGCGGCACTGCTTGATCTGCCCGACAAAAACGCGGTTATCAAGGCTCAAGTGCCGACTGCGTTGCTGCTGCTGACCGTCAACATCTTCTTGATGTATTTCCTGGTATTCTAATCGATTTTAGGAAGTGCCAATCGCGTGTCGATTGGCACTTTTTCGGGAGGGATTTACGTGCAGAAAGTGTTGCTCACAGGGTTCGATCCATTCGGAGGTGAATCTGTCAATCCGGCAGCGGAAGCGATCAAGCGGCTGAGCGGCAAAAAATTTGACGATACCGAAGTGGTCACACAACAAATTCCGACCGTTTTTCATAAATCGATTGAAGTCTTGAAACGGGCCATTCGGGAGGTTCAGCCGAACATCGTGATCTGTGTGGGTCAGGCCGGCGGACGCAGTGACATCACGGTCGAACGGGTAGCGATCAATGTGGATGACGCCCGGATTCCTGACAATGAAGGAAACCAGCCGATTGACGTTCCGATCGTGCCGGATGGTCCGGCTGCGTATTGGTCGACGCTGCCGATCAAAGCGATTGTCCACAATATCAGAGAAGCGGGCATCCCGGCGTCCGTCTCGCAGACAGCCGGCACGTTCGTCTGCAACCATCTTTTTTATGGCTTGGCCCATTTGATTGCCACCGAGTTCCCGTCCGTCCGGGGCGGCTTCATTCATATTCCGTTTCTGCCGGAGCAGGCGGTTCGCCATGCCGGGGCTCCCAGCATGAGCCTGGATCACATTGTGCGAGCGCTTGAAATTGCCATTCATACGTCTGTTACGCAGTCGGAAGACATCAAATCGGTCGGCGGACAGACCCACTAAACGGAGAAAAATGGGTGTGGAAGACGGGAGCGCTTCACTCCGCTTTCCCCCTCCCAGGGACCATCCATTCGATCAACCGGGCGAACACCCCGGTGAAAGGCCAGACAGCCAGCGAGGAAGCGATGTTAAACAGCGTGTGGGCGGTGGCCACCTGAACCGGCAGGGAGGAACTGAACAGTTGAACCGCCCGGGAGAACAGATCCAGGATCGGCAAAAAGGCCAGCACGCCCGCCACGTTTAACAACACATGCGCCGCCGCCACCCGTTTTGCGGGCAGGGGGCTGCCGATTGCGGCGAGCACGGCGGTGATACAGGTTCCGACATTGTTGCCGAACACGATCGCGATCGCGCCCGGCAGGTCGATCAGCCCTTGCCCCGCCATCGCGATCGTCAACGCGGTGGTGGCAGTGGAGCTTTGCACCAGTGCGGTCAGCCCCGCTCCCGCCAACACCCCGTAAATTGGATTCTGCGAGGACGCTTGCAGTACATCCGGGAACCAATCGGTATCCCCCAACGGGGCGAGCGCCCGCGTCATCATGTTGAGCGCAAACAGCGTGGCCCCAAACCCGAACACCGCCAGTCCCAGATACCTCTTTTTTCCTTTTAGAGCAAACCACATCAACACGCCGAGCACTGTACAGGGAAAAATCAGATCGTCCGGGTTCCAAGCGACGATCTGGGTGGTGACGGTGGTGCCGATGTTCGAGCCGAGAATGACACCGAGCGAATCGGCAAACGTCATCGTGCCGGCCGATACGAATCCGATCGTGATCACGGTCACGGCAGCCGAGCTGTGCAGCAGAGCGGACACCACCGTTCCCGTGATCAGGCCGCGCGTCGGGGTTTTGACAAACCGTTGCAAAATTTGCGGCAATCGCTCCATCGCCATTTGCTCAAGCCCGTGCCGCAACACCCAGATTCCGCCGAGAAAACCGGCCAATCCGGCCGCAAGCAAAAAAGCGGGTGTATACATACCGATCCTCCATAGGGTAGACTAGGTTTTGCGAAATCTGTACATACCTATGCGTGCATGTCCGCTGGCAGACATCCATTTTGCAAAGTTGCTTGGCGGTTGAGGCGAGGAGGTTTAGTGCCATGACAAAGGTTTTTTTGCGGAAGAACCGGAAAAAACGGCTGGAGCAAGGCCATCCATGGGTCTATCAAACGGAAATCGAGCGAATCGAGGGCGATCCCCAACCGGGCGATGCGGTCGAGATCGTCAACCACGCCGGCCATTTTTTGGCGAAAGGCGCGATCAACCCGAATTCGCAGATCGCTGTCCGGGTGCTCACGTACAATCGGGATGAGACGATCGATCAGTCGTTCTTTGAGCGCCGCATCCGGGAAGCGTGGGTGTTCCGCCAACGGATGTTGGAAGATACGAATGCATGCCGGGTCATCTATGGTGAGGCGGATTTTCTGCCGGGCGTGGTGGTGGACAAGTTTGCCGACGTGCTGGTGATCCAGATCCTGTCGCTTGCCATGGAGGTTCGCCGGAACGAACTGATCCAGGCTTTGGTAAACGTGATCCGGCCGAGAGGGATCTACGAACGCAGCGATGTCCCCGTTCGGGAACTGGAGGGGCTGGAACAACGGACCGGATTGGTGTGGGGAGAGGCGCCGCGGGAAGTGGAGATTGTGGAAAATGGGCTGCGTTATATCGTCGACATCGTCGAGGGGCAGAAGACCGGCTACTTTTTTGACCAACGGGAAAACCGGGCGGCGATCGGCCCGCTGATGACCGGTTGGGGAGCCGACCGCGGCATCACCCTGCAGCCGACCGGCGAACTGGACGAGCAGGGAAAGGTCGTGTACAAGCCGGTCGACAAAACGGGCAAAATTATCAAAAACCCGTTCTGGGACGGGGCGGAAGTGCTGGAATGTTTCTCCCACATCGGTTCCTTTACGTTAAACGCGTGCAAATACGGGGCGAAGAAGGTGACGTGCCTCGACATATCGGAGCATGCGATTGAGACGGCGAAACGCAATGTGACGTTGAACGGGTTTTTGCACCGGGTCGATTTTGTGGTGGCCAACGCGTTCGATTATCTGCGCGAACAGGTCAGGAGGGGCAGCCATTGGGACGTGGTGATTCTCGACCCGCCCGCTTTCGCCAAGACGAAAGCGGCTGTGCCGGGAGCCTGCAGGGGATACAAGGACATCAATTTGAACGGGATGAAGCTGGTGCGGGACGGCGGATTTTTGGTGACGGCCAGCTGTTCGTTTCATATGAAACCGGAGTTGTTCCGGGAGGTGATCCAGGATGCCGCTCTCGATGCGAAGAAAATTTTGCGGCTTGTCCATTGGAGCGGGGCTGGCAAGGATCACCCGGAAATCCTTGGGGTGGAAGAGGGACATTATTTGAAATTTGCGATTTTTGAAGTGCGGAGCAGAGCGTAGAGAAACCGCAAGCCCTCGAACTCGAGGGCTTGTCAAATCCAGGCGTTTACGTTGACTTTGCGGATAAACTCTTCCGGTTTCACATAGTCGATTTTGGCCGTTTCGCCGTCAGCCGGTTTTTTGCCGACCAGCTGTTCAAACAACTGCTTGTTGCCGGTGGCCAGCGCGTAATCGATCAACGCCTGCCGTTCGATTTCTTCCGCTTGCCGCTTGATCAACACTTCCTCCGCTTCGATGTCGGCCGCCGGCACATAGTAGTGGCGGTCTTTTGAAGGAACCCGGATGATGAAATCAAACGCGCTGTCGGAGCTGCGTTCGCGGCCGATGATATATCCATACTCCCCGATGGGCAGATTTTGCTCGAACGAGTCTTTGACGATGATGATCTTTTGGCCCAGTTGCAGCATGTCAACCACCTCCTGTACCATGGTGAGGTTATATCTATTTTATCATCTCTTGGCCGGAAGGGGTACTCCCAAATTCGCCGTTCGCCCGGGGAGGCAAGTTGACTGGGCTCCCTGAATCCAGTATAATTTGGCATGATAAACTTTCTTGACGTTCATCATGCTGGTTCCGGCATGTGTCTGGCAAGTCGGAGGGAGGGAAATTCAGTGTCAGAAGTTCGGGTTCGCAAGAATGAATCGTTGGACAGCGCACTTCGTCGCTTCAAGCGTGCTACGGCTAAAGACGGCATCCTTGCGGAAATCAAAAAACGCAAGCACTACGAGAAACCCAGTGTGGCTCGGAAGAAAAAGGCTGAGGCTGCACGCAAGAAGAAGAAATACTAAGGAGGCAGTCATCTCGTGGGCTTGGCTGAACGTTTGGATGCCGATATGAAGCAGGCGATGAAAGACAAGGACAAAATCCGCCTGTCGACCATCCGCCTGATTCGCACAGCCATCAAGAATGCGGAAATTGATCAGCAAAAAACGTTGACGGACGAGGACATTCTCGCTGTCCTGAATCGTGAATTGAAGCAACGGCGCGATTCCCTCCAAGCATTTCAAGACGCCGGACGTGCTGATTTGGTTGATCAAGTGCAGCGGGAAATCGCTGTTTTGCAGGAATATTTGCCCGCCCAGTTGAACGAGGACGAAATCCGCGAGCTGGTGCAGGCGACGATTGCCGAGGTCGGCGCTCTGTCCAAAAAGGACATGGGCAAGGTGATGGGCGCGCTGATGCCGAAAGTGCAAGGACGGGCGGACGGAAAGCTCGTCAATCAAATCGTGCAATCGTACTTGTCGTAAAGGATAAAGCCATGTGCAGACGCACATGGCTTGTTTGTTATGCGTCCCCTGAATGCAACTTTTTGGCGCGACATCCGTAAATACAAATGGAATGGTCGAAACTTTCGAAACTGACCTGGCGTGAACCTGTACATCTGCGGGCTCCGGGAGCAGCGAAAGGAGGCAGCAAATGGCGAAGCTCATGCGAATCTTGGTGTTGCTTGCCGCAATCCTGCCGCCGCTGGTTTGGCCGATTGCGGCGGCGGCCGAATCGCAGCCAAATACCGAAGTCTATGTGGTGCCTGTCGAAAATACGATCGAGACCGGCTTGGCCGAATCCCTGCAGCGGGCGTTTCAGGCGGCGGAAGCGGTACACCCGCATGCGATCCTGCTGCGGATCGATACGCTCGGCGGCAACATCGGAGCCGCCATGGACATCGGCAAGCTGATCCGGCAGTCGAAGATTCCGGTGATCGCGTATGTGGAGCGGCATGCGATTTCGGCGGGGGCGTATATCGCGCTGAACGCGAAGCATCTTGCGATGGCGCCAGGCAGTACGATCGGGGCAGCGGAACCGCGAACGGTCGACGGGAAAACGGCCGATCCGAAAACAGTTGCCGTCTGGAAGTCGGAAATGGCGGCAGCGGCGGAAGCGACCGGCCGTAGCTCGCGAATCGCCGAAGGAATGGTCGATGTGAATCTGGAGATTCCCGGTCTGAAGGCGAAGGGAGAACTGCTCTCGCTGACGGCCGAACAGGCGGTGCGGGAAAAGATCGCCGACGGAATCTTTGCCACACAGGAGGATGTGATCACCCATTACGGGTATCATCCGCAGTTGGCGGTCGAACACAAAATGTCGTTCGCCGAAAAATTGGCCCGCATTGTCACCCATCCATACGTGATTCCGATCCTGTTGATCGTCGGCATCGTCGGGCTGGTTGTGGAACTGCTGATTCCGGGAGTGATGTTGCCGGGGATCATCGGCGGGACGGCGTTAGTCCTCTTTTTCTTCGGACATATAATCGCCGGATTTGCCGGCTGGGAATCGTTGCTGTTATTCCTGCTGGGCGCTGTGTTGCTGGTGATCGAAATGTTTGTGCCGTCGTTCGGGTTGCTCGGCGTTTCGGGCATCGCCGCGGTTGGGGTAGGCGTCGGCATCGCCGTCTATGACGCCAAATACGGCATTCAATCGTTTCTGGTCGCGCTGTTGGCGGCTGCTGTCGCCGCCTGGATTGCGGTCCGATATTTCGGGCGGAGAGGCGTCTGGAACCGACTGATTTTGCAGGACCGCTTTACTAAGGAAGCGGGGTATGTGCCGGTGAAAAGTTACAATTACCTGCTGTACCAGGAAGGAGCGGCGTTGACCCCGCTGCGGCCGGCCGGTACGGCGGTGATCAACGGGCAGCGGTTTGACGTGGTGACGGAAGGCGGTTTTATCAACGCGGGAGAACCGGTTACGGTGGTGCATGTGGAAGGCGTGCGGATTGTCGTCCGCCGCAAAGCGGACACACTGGGAGAAGCAGGGCGGGTTGTCCGCCACAAATCGGAAACAACCGAATAGAAACCAGTTGCGAACGAAACGGGAGGGGTTCGAATGGATCAAGCTTTTATCGCACTGTTAGTGCTGGTGGGGCTCGGCATTATCGTGTTGGCTGTTTTGTTTACGTTCATTCCGGTGGCACTGTGGATTTCCGCCTGGGCGGCGGGTGTGCGCATTTCGATTTTCACGCTGATCGGGATGCGGCTGCGGCGGGTGATACCGGCGCGGATTGTGGAACCGCTGATCAAGGCGACGAAAGCGGGGCTGAATATTACGACGAACCAGTTGGAAAGCCATTATCTGGCGGGCGGGAACGTGGATCGCGTGGTGAATGCGCTGATCGCGGCGGAGCGCGCCAATATCCAGTTGGGCTTTGAACGGGCGGCGGCCATCGACCTCGCGGGCCGCGACGTGCTGCAGGCGGTGCAGATGAGCGTCAACCCGCGCGTGATTGAGACGCCGATCGTATCGGCCGTGGCCAAAGACGGGATCGAGGTGCGTGTCCGGGCACGGGTGACCGTCCGCGCCAATATTGATCGGCTGGTGGGGGGCGCCGGCGAAGAAACGATCCTCGCCCGTGTCGGCGAGGGAGTGGTGAGCACGATCGGCAGCTCCAACAATCACAAGGATGTGTTGGAGAACCCCGATTCGATTTCGAAAACGGTGTTGGCAAAAGGATTGGATGCCGGCACGGCATTCGAAATTCTCTCGATCGACATCGCGGATGTGGACGTTGGCAAAAATATCGGCGCCCAACTGCAGACCGACCAGGCGGAGGCAGACAAGCGGATCGCCCAGGCGAAAGCGGAGGAACGGCGGGCGATGGCGGTGGCGCGGGAACAGGAAATGCGGGCGTATGTGGAAGAGATGCGGGCAAAAGTGGTCGAGGCCGAGTCGGAAGTGCCGAAAGCGATGGCGGAAGCGCTGCGGCAAGGGAAGCTTGGCGTGATGGATTATATGAACCTGCAAAACATTATGGCCGACACCGATATGCGGGACGCGATCGCCAAAATGGGAGATGAGCCCGGCAAGGACGGCAAGAAGTAGGTCTAGACCCCACGCCTGCAAGTGGTGGCTTGTAAAATCCCTCAATGACCAGTCTAAGCGAAAGCTACGTTGGTTGGGTGCATACCCAAGGGTGCTTCTCCAGCTCTTGGCACTATGGGGCAGGCATTTAAAGCCGGCAGGGGAGTCGGCGGTGTGTCTGTTGCAACCAACCCCTTCCCAACATGGACGAGGAGAAACTTCCGCAAGGAAGCGTCACAAGTCCCGTAAGGGCGGATCGTTTGATTTGTCGAATCAGAACAGGCGCATAGCACAAGGAATCTCACACAAGTATTGTCGCATTCTACAGCGGAATAACGGCTGGCAATAGGATAAAGAAAAGATTGGCGTTTGCTCCTCATGCCTGAAGGTAGGGGCTACTGCGCCGGAAAGTTGGTGACACGGATGGAATCGATTTTGCTGGTGATCGCGGCGGCTGTTATCTGGTGGTTGCGCGGCTTTGCTACAGGCCTGCAAGGTCCGCGCAATGCGCCAGGGAGGCGTCATTGGCCGGTGGGGCCGGGAGACCGGCCAGGGCAGCCGCAGGCGTCACGCAGACCGCCAGTTGTGGAGCAGCCCGTTACGTCAAGTAGACCGCCGGTGGTAGAAGCCGGTCAGGGTACGTACGCCGGGCGCGGCAGTCAGCAGGTGCCAATCGGTGGGCTGGCCGACGTTCGGCCGGAGGAGGGTGGAGTGCCGGTCGCACCCACGTTGCGGGAACCGCACGAAACGGTGCATCCCACATTGCTGGAACCGCATGAGACGGTACACGAGTCGGTGCATGTCTCGACCCGTGTTCGGCCAGCCCCTGACTACCGCAACCCGCAGCCAAAACAGCCCGCGTCTGATACGGAACGGGTGTTTGCGGGGGAAAGCTCCTATGACCGGATTGGTTTGGATCCCGTCGGCAGGATGGCCAGGCGAAGAGCGCCGCTCAACATCGAAAAAGCCGATTTTCTGCGGGCTGCCGTCTTGTCTGAAATCCTCAGGCCACCGCGTGCTCGCAAGCCGCATCGCGCCATGCTAATTTGGAGAAAAACGATGAAGTTTTGAAAAATGGACTCGCCGGTCAGAGTCCATTTTTTCTACAAAAGAGGACAACCTGGCTTTGTTGCAGAAGTTGATCAAGGTGTGTCTAGAGGGGAAAAGGAGCTGACGAGATGGAATCGATTCTGATATCGGTAAGAGACATCGCAATGGAAGCGGCGATTGTGGCTGGAAAAATAACGAAAGAGCGGTTTGGCGGCAGTTTTGCTATGTCGGAGAAAGGGGAATTCGGCGACCTGGTGACGGAAGTGGATCACCTTGCCGAACGGGAGATTTTGCGGATGATCCGGGCTCATTTTCCCGATCATCAGATTCGCAGCGAGGAAACGGGATGGTCGGGAGTGGAGGGAGACTGGCTGTGGCTGGTCGATCCGTTGGATGGAACCAATAATTACGCATTGGGCATTCCGCTCTACGGTGTGTCGATTACTCTGCTTTACCGCCAACAGCCGATCTTGGGCGTGATTTATGATTCCCATCTGGAAAAATTGTACATCGCGGAGAAGGACAAAGGAGCGGTTTGCAACGGCCTGCCGCTTCGAGTTCGAGCGAAGGATGATGTCCGCAAGATGACGGTAGGCTGGATCCAGGGGCACGGCGTGCAAAAGCATTCTGAAGCGATGCGCCTCAAGCAGCATCTGGACGGACAATTCAAGCGGGTGCTGCGGTTGTGGGCTCCCTCTTTGCTTTGGTGCATGTTGGCCCGTGGAGATTTGGACGGCATTGTGCTTTACAACTCCGAAGGGGATGATTTGTACGCCGGAATTCTGATGGCCCGGGAAGCGGGAGCCGCTGTGATCGATTTTGACGGGAAGCCGTTCTCGGGGATCAATGCGGAACCCTATATCATTGCTTGCCACCCGGACCGGGGCGAAACGTTTTTGCAGATTGTGCGGACGGGGCTTGCGTAGAGATTTTGCGTTTCGCTGCCGTCACGCCGCTTTCAGTTGGGAGGAATCGACCATGTTCCTCAGAAGCCAGACACGACCCACTACCTGATCACCCGGCGGTTTCTGGAAAACAGGCAAGCGATGCTGCGGCAGTTGTTTAAACAAATAGGATAAGCAAGCCGACAGCCAGAGCAAAGAGGCCAATACTCAAATTCACCAGAGCAGCCCAAAGAACAGGGGACATAAACATTCCTCCCTCTTGTAATGTTGGATAAAATAACCAACAAACGATTGATGATCGCTTGTTGGTTATTTTACTCTAATTCGGGTTCATAGTGACATATCCTACAGGAACCCAATGGATATTCACGGGAGTTGTTAGAATAGGTGGTGGGTAGAATGCCGGGTGGCAGGCCCGACTTTCTTAAGACAACAAATTTATGGGAGACTGTTCAAATCGATTAGGTGTATTCTGGAAGGATAAATCCCGTTTTGTTTGGCTTGTTTTCGTTCTTCTTCTGTTTTGGGGATTGGCGTGTTCCAGATCAAATAGTGATTGTTGGCGATCGGCTGGCTGTAGGCTGCATCTTCGTCTTGCAGAATCACAATACTGTCGAGTTTTCGGTCGTACACCTGGATTTTGTCGTACGTTCTCAAGGCGATGACACGCGAGCCGATTGACAGGAATTCTATGGCGTTTTCTGGTTCCTTGGCTAGTAACTGCCGATGTTCTCCGTTGGGTGTGATCATCCACAATTCCCAACGTTGCGAGTTCTGCAGGCCCGACCAGACGATCGACTCCCCGTCGCTTGCGACGTATCCGACCGTCTTTCCCTTTGTAAGCTGCTGAATCCGGTTGCCTTTGTTCCAAAATAGAGCTCCGTCGTTTGTTTCGTCATCACGCCCGATCCACAGTGCAAAGTTTTGTGTGAGAACCGGGTTGCCGGCCCGCTTGGCGAGTTCCGTCAGTTCTCCCGTTTTCAGATTGTATTTTTTCACAACGACTTGCATACCTTTTTCATCTATCGGTCCCTCACTCGGGCTCCACACAAACTCATCTCCATATAGACTGGGCATCCAGATCGGGCCATCGAAGCCGCGGCCGTTTTTTTCGGAAGCGGATGTGGCAACGATCGAATCTTTTTTGTTGATGCGATCATACGCGTGCATTTTCCAATTGACAAAGGTTTGGTCCAAAGACTCGCTCCATACGATCCATCTATCGTTCAACGAAGCCCAGATTGCCTGCGAGTCTTTGCCAAGTGTGGCGATGGATTCGTGATTTCCGGTTTTCGTATTGTACAAAATCAGTTCATAGGCCTTTGTAACCGGCTTCTGAACGGGCACCCCCCCTACGATTTCTCCCGCCTCACCGATAGCTAGGGGACCCCATGCCCGACCATCCGGCAAAATGGCGTCGAAGGTAGTGACTTTTACATCTTTCCAGGCTTCCTTGATGGATAGTGTTTTTGGGGGAGTAAAAGTTCCGTTGTTTTTCTGGGAAGAAACGGCCGGATTGCTGGGGTTCGGTTGCGAATTCACGTTCTGTCCGGCTGGCGGATGGGTGGTACCTTGCTCGCAGGCTGTGGCCGTCAGCAAGATGCTGGCGAGGGTGGCAACCAGAAATCGTCTGTTTTGCATCAATTGCACCTCCATTTGGATAGAAAAATCATGTAGTATCCTATTCGATATTTTTACGGAAATACCTTTTCTATGATAGATAGTTAAAAAATAATTTAGTTAAAATTTTTATCGCACATAGGTCTTGTTTCTGGTTTTAGAAAAATTTATGATTGGATGTTTTACGCTTACGATCTGTTAAAAAACGATCATGGGGAGGGTATCAAAGAATGGGTAATCGCAAAATCCTTGGAGGTGTTCTGACAATCCAGCTTGCGGCCCTTTTCGCGGGTACAGTGCAGGCGGCGGAACCCGGCTACAGCATGTATTATCAGGAAGCTTCGATTGACGAAGCAACCAAAGCAGTGCTTTTGGAAAAAGAAAGACTGGTCGAAATGTACGTGGAAGCAAAACAGGGCAAGCGGTCGATGGAGGAGGTGGAAAAAGCGGTTCAAAACTTTGAGAAAAAACATAAAATCGATCCGAAACGTCCCCTTGCAACCAGTAAGTTTTCTTCCCACCCGTCCAAGCCTGACGACCCCAAAACAGTGCAAACCGGAACCTCGCCAGGTAGCGTGAGCGCACAACGGACACCGAACTACAGTTCCAACTATGTGTACGATTTGTACCAGGAAACCCAATGGAACGGTTACTATTGCGGTCCGGCCACTGCGGCCATGATCATCAAATCGAAACAGGTATCTACCAGTCAGTCGGAAACTGCATCGCTGCTGGGGACGGAGAGTTATAAAGAGACGCCGTGGTCGGTTGGACCATCAACCAGCCCATCATACCCCATGAGAGACGCACTCAACTACAAACTCAATACCAGTTGGTATGTACCCTACGGACTGCCGGAAAGTGTCACCACGACCACGTTCAAAGATCATATAACCTTTGACGTTGATTTTGATTATGGCGTTGCCGGTGATGCGTATGAAGTGCCGAACGGTCCGCATTTGGTGGGTCACCCCGTCAGCCAAACGATTTACCATTGGTTTGCGATAGACGGGTACTCCAATAATGGGGATTCGACCCATTATGCGGATCCCGCATCCGGTTGTTCTGCATTGTCATGGGGCAATAATGTGCCCAAGTATTCGACAATGAGCACGTCGACGGTGGCAACGATTGTTAATGGACGAGGGATCATCTGGTAGGCCCCTATTCAAAGAAACACAAAACATTCGTGAATTAATCACAAAAGAAGCCGCTCACTTCTACTGGAGTTGAGCGGCTTCCCGTTTTGGCAACCTCGATACGGCAACCGCACTGTCTTTTTTCATCGGCAAGGGCCCTGCTTCCGCCGCGTACTACCCTCCCCGGTTGCTGCATATGGTTCTAAGAGAAGATTGCGTTTCCGTCACGGGACAAGGAGGGGGAACTGCGTGCGGGCGTTTGACAAATTGAAGAACGCGGCGGCCGATCTGCTAGAACTGCCGAAAGATGCAATCCATGATGTGCCGCGCGTCACCCTCGTGGGCGGCTTGCAATTGTTTGTGGAAAATCACGCGGGCATTCTCGAGTTCAGCGAATCTCGCATTCGGCTCGCCCATTCCGGCGGAGAACTGCAGATTCTGGGAAAACGCCTGCTGATCCGCTACATTCAGCCCCGTGAAATGCTGGTCGAAGGGGATATCAGCGAAATCAAGTGGGTATAAGGGGGCCGGGGGATGTTAAACCGGATTTTGTTGGATTATTATAAAGGGTACGTGATCGTGACGGTCAGCGGGAAACAGCTTGCGACGCTGGTGAATTTGGCCAGTCGGGAAGGGATCTGGATTCGCGACATTCTGTACGGGGCGAACGGCAGCCTGCAGATGACGATCCTGCGCACCGATGTTCGCCGGCTTCGCCCGTTGTTGCGGCAGACCGGCTGCAAAATTCACTTCGGAAAACGGACGGGCTTTCCGTTCCTGCTGCAGCGGGCCCGCCGCAGAAAATCATTCGTCGCCGGCTGCCTGGTGTTTGTGGCGCTGTTGTATACGTTAACGTCGGTGATCTGGTCGGTGGAAGTGGAAGGTGCGAAAAAACTGTCGCCGGAAACGATCCTTGCGGCCGCCGAAGCGACCGGGATCCGGAAAGGGGCGTGGATCGGCCGGCTGCCTGCTGCGGATGTTTTGCAAGCCGAAATTTTGGACAAAGTTCCCGAGCTGTCCTGGGTGGGTGTCAGCATTCACGGCACGAAGGTCCGCATTCAGGTGATGGAAAAAGTGTCCCCTCCCGACCCGCAGCCGAGCAAACCGCAGCACATCGTGGCGGCAAAGCCGGGTGTGATCGAAAAGATTCTGCCGGAAAAAGGGATTGCCCAGGTGCGGCCGGGGCAAACGGTCAAGCCGGGGGAAATTCTGATCTCCGGCAGTCTGGAAGACGGCAAGACGTTTGTCCATGCGAAAGGAACGGTCGAGGCGAGGGTATGGGAGAGAACCGAGATGCGTGTCCCGCTGGAACTGGTGCGGCAGGTCTATACGGGGCATTCTTTCAAAAAAAATTTTGTGATGTTCGGGTCGTTTCCCGTCCAGGTATGGGGGTATGGCCATACGCCGTACAGACGTTTCGAGGAACAGGCGATCGACCGGGAATTTCATGTCGGTTCGTTTACACTGCCCATCCGGTTCCGGGAAGTCACCGTCAAGGAAGCGCAGGAAGAAACAATCTCGCTGAGCAAGGAACAAGCGGAAGCGGAAGCGAAACATCGCGCGGCGGAAGATGTGATGGCGAAAATCGGAGGAAAAGGGCGAATCGACCGGCAAATCATTTTACATTCGAGAATCGAGCATGGTAATCTATATACAACAGTTTTAAGCGAAGTCATAGAGGATATAGGCAAACCTCAACCTTTCTAGTTTACCGCTTGGAGAAGGAGAGAAACGATTGGATACAGCGACCCGTAAAATTTCCCTGCAATCCAACCAGGAGGCGATCCAGATCTTTGGTCCGAACGATGCCAACCTGAAGCGGATTGAGGCTGATTTTTCCGCCAAAATCGTAGTCCGGGGCGGAGAGATTACGGTCAGCGGCACGCAGGATGAAGTGGATACGCTAGAGCATTTGTTCGACGTTCTTGCGCAACTGGTGCGAAAAGGAACCGCGGTCGGGGAACGGGAGATCGGCTACGCGATTGAAATGGCCAAACAGGGTGCGGCCGAGGAACTGTTGGAACTGTTCAGCGAACAGATCGCTACGACCAGCAAAGGCAAACCGATTCGCGTCAAAACGTTGGGACAGCGGTTCTATATCCAGGCGATTCGCAAACAGGACATCGTCTTCGGCATCGGACCGGCGGGCACCGGCAAAACGTACCTGGCGGTCGTGATGGCGGTCATGGCCTTAAAGAAAGGTCAGGTCAACAAAATCGTGCTCACCCGACCGGCGGTGGAAGCGGGAGAAAACCTGGGGTTCCTGCCCGGCGACCTGCAGGAGAAAGTCGATCCCTACCTGCGTCCTTTGTACGATGCGTTGTATGACGTGATGGGGACGGAAAACGTGCAGAAAGCCATGGAGCGCGGAATCATCGAAGTGGCGCCTTTGGCATACATGCGGGGGCGGACGCTGGAGGATTCGTTTGTCATCCTGGACGAAGCGCAAAACACCACTCCCGAACAAATGAAAATGTTCCTCACCCGGCTGGGATTCGGTTCGAAAATGGTGATCACGGGTGACATCACGCAGATCGATCTGCCGCGCGGCAAACTGTCGGGTCTCAACGAGGCCTTGCGAATTTTGCGGGAGATCAAGGAGATCTCCTTTGTCTTCCTGACCGAACAGGATGTCGTGCGGCACCATCTGGTGCAAAAAATCATCGCCGCTTACGCGAAAGCGGACGAACAGCCTGTCGCAAAAACCAGCAGCGGGAAGTAAGGAGTCGAGTGAAATGGCTTTGAAGCTGGAGAAAAACATCCGCCAGATTACGTTGACACCGGAACTGGTCCGCAGCAACGGGATGCGCGCCGCGATCTATGCGGTTTTGTTTTTGTGCCTGTTCTTTCTGTTCTATGGGAATGTGACACCGACCCGCTACAATTATCAGGTCGGCGATATTGCGCAAGAGGACATCAAGGCGCCGACGGACGCCATCAACACGCAAGCAACCGAACAGAAGCGGCGGGAGGCCGCTGACAACGTGCAAAAAGTCTACAATCTGGATCCGACCGTCGAGCAGAAGGCGCTGGCCACCGTCAACAACCTGTTCGATGTGGCGCAGCGGGTGATCGCCGATCCGAACCTGGCGCAACAGCAAAAAAAGGCGGAGCTGCAAAAAGTACCGATCGCCGTCAGGGACCAGATTCTGGACAAGCTGTTGGCGATGTCGCCGAACCAGCTGGCGCGGGTGAAAAACGAAACGGACAGCCTGATCAGCTTCTTTCTGGGTAAAAGCTTTCCGGAAGAATCGCTGGCGACCGCTCCCGCCGTACTTGACAGCAAGCTGGTAGGCATCGACCTGCCGGCGGACGCCCGCATGGTGATCCGCGATCTGGTGCTGACCTCGCTGCGGCCGAACATGGTGTACGACCAGAAACAAACGGAAGAATTGCGGGAAAAGGCGAAGCGGGAAGTGCAGGAAGTCCGGATTTTCAAAGGCGACCTGATCGTTCGCAAGGGCGAGCTGATCACCCAGGAAAAATTGGGCCTGCTGCGCGACCTGAAACTGCTCGCGGAACAACCGAATTACAAGATCTACGTCGGACTGGCCTTGCTTCTGCTGTTCTCGCTGGCGCTTCTGGAAGTGTACATGCGGATCGCGCGATCCAGACTGGCGGCCAACAACCACCTGCTGCTGCTGCTCAGTCTGGTGATCCTGCTGACGGCGACCGTCATGAAAATCGTATCGCTTGCAGCCCCGCTCAACCTGCAGGCGATCGGGTATCTGGCGCCGCTTGCGATGGGTACCATGTTATTGACGATCCTGTTTGACGCGCCGCTGGCAATCATCGGCAGTATCATTTTTTCTTTGTTTACGGCGCTGTTGTTCGATTTCCGGTTTGAGTATCTGTTTGTCGGCATCGTCTCCGCGCTGACCGGCGTGTTTGCGGTCGCCCGGGTTAAACACCGGCTGGTGCTGATGCGGGCCGCCTTTATCATCGCCGGCGTCAACCTGCTGGCGATCGCTACTGTACAGTCGCTGCTGTCGTCGGTCAATTTTACCTGGCAGGGGTTGCTGCAGGCGCTTCTGTTCGGGTTGGCCAACGGTTTGCTGTCCGGCATTCTGACGATCGGGACACTGCCGTTTCTGGAAAGCCTGTTCGGGATTCTGACGCCGATCAGCCTGCTGGAACTGTCCAACCCGAACCATCCGCTGCTGAAAAAATTGCTGATGGAAGCGCCCGGCACCTACCATCACAGCCTGATCGTCGGCAACCTGGCGGAAACGGCGGCGGAAATGGTCGGCGGCGACCCGCTGTTGTGCCGGGTGGGCGGCTATTTTCACGATGTGGGGAAAGCGAAGCGGCCGATGTTCTTTATCGAAAATCAGAACGGCCGGGAAAATCCGCATGACAAGGTGGCGCCGAGCCTGTCCCACCTGATCATCACGTCGCATGTGCGGGACGGGGTGGAAATGCAGGAAGAATACCGGCTGCCGAAACCGATTCGCGATATTTGCGAACAGCACCACGGCACCACCGTCTTGTGGTATTTTTACAACAAGGCGTTGGAACAGGAGAAAAACCAGAGCGTCAACATCGACGACTATCGCTATCCGGGGCCGAAGCCGCAGACGAAGGAAGCGGCGATCATCATGCTCTGCGACTCGGTGGAAGCGGCCGTCCGTTCGATGAGCCGGCCCAATCCGAACCGGATTGAAGCGGTGATCCGGAAAATCATCAAGGACCGACTGAACGACGGGCAGCTGGACGAATGCGATCTGACTTTGAAAGACTTGGACAAAATTGCGAGTGCTCTGATGAAGGCGTTGAACGGGATCTATCACGCGCGGATCGAGTATCCCGATCCGCCTGCTGCCAAGTCTTAGGAAAACAGGAGGATTCGATGAACATACAAGATACACGCGTGATCGTGGAAATTGTCGATGAAGTGAACGCCGCTTTTTCGTTTGATGTAGCGGAGCTGCTGACAAAAGCGGTACGGGCGGCGGCCGCTTACGAGCAGATCGAAGCGGGTGAAGTGGTCGTGTCGCTGGTCGACGACGAGACGATCCGCGACCTGAATCGCACCTACCGGCAAAAAGACGCTCCGACCGACGTGCTCTCATTCGCGTTGCTGGAATCGTATGAAGAGGAGCCGGACATTTTGTTTGGGGAGGAAGAAGAGGTGGAAGCGGAACCGCTTGGCGACATCGTGATCTCGGTGCCGACCGCGATCCGGCAGGCGGAGGAATACGGCCACAGCGTCGAACGGGAATTGGCGTTTCTGACGGTTCACGGCTTCCTGCATCTGATCGGATATGACCATCTGACAGAAGCGGATGAGCAGAAAATGTTCAGCCGGCAGGAGGCGATCCTGGAGAACATCGGTCTGGCAAGAGGGTGAACGTATGCGGTGGCTGCAGGGATTTCTGAACAGCCTCCGGTATGCCTCGGAGGGAATCACCTATACATTGGCCACACAGCGAAATATGCAGATCCATTTTGCGATTGCGTTTGTCGTAATGATCTTCTGCCTGGTGCTCGATGTGTCCAGGTCGGAGATCATTCTCGTGTTTTTTGCGATCGTTTTGGTAATCGGGGCGGAACTTGCAAATACTGCGATTGAATCATTGGTCGATCTGGTGACCGCTGATTACCACAAGCTCGCCAAGATCGCGAAGGATACGGCGGCCGCGGCGGTGCTGCTGGCGGCGCTGCACGCGATCATCGTCGGGCTTTTGGTGTTTCACGACAAATTTTGGCCGCTGCGGCTGCGCCCCCTGCCAGGGCAGACGATCGAATGGTATCTGGTCGCTTTGGGGCCCGTCATGATTTTGTATTTTATTATTCGGACATGGGTGACACGGGGAAGGGGATAGGATGACGACAGAACACTTGATCGAGTTGGCCAAACAGGCGCGGGACAAAGCGTACGTCCCGTACTCGAATTTTCCGGTGGGTGCTGCTGTTTTGACCCGGGATGGCAAGGTTGTGACCGGCTGCAACATCGAAAATGCGTCTTACGGACTGTCCAATTGCGCCGAGCGTACGGCCATTTTCAAACTGCTGTCGGAAGGACCGGCCGAGATCCGAATGATCGCGGTGGTGGCGGACACGCCCCGCCCGGTTCCGCCCTGCGGCGCGTGCCGGCAGGTGATGGCCGAATTCTGCCGGCCGGATACGAAAGTCATTCTCAGCAATCTGCAGGGAGACCGGAAGGAAACAACCGTAGGCGAACTTCTACCATTCTCGTTTGCAAAGGAGGATTTGCATGGCGCAAGCCAACTATAAATCAGGATTTGTCGCACTGATTGGCCGGCCGAATGTCGGAAAATCGACATTGCTCAACCAGATCATCGGGCAAAAGCTGGCGATTATGTCAGACAAACCGCAAACCACCCGCAACAAGATCCGCGGCGTCTATACGACGGAGACGGGCCAGGCCGTTTTTCTCGATACACCCGGCATTCACAAACCGCATCACAAACTGGGTGATTACATGGTCCGCACGGCGATCACCACACTGAATGAAGTGGATCTGGTCTGTATGCTCATCGACGCAACGGAAGAAAAGGGGCCGGGGGACCAGTTTATCATGGAACAGCTGCGCAAGGTCGACACACCGGTGTTTCTGCTGATCAACAAAATCGACGCGGTATCGCGGGAACGGGCACTGGAACGGATCGCCGGCTACAAAGATGACTTCCCGTTCCGGGAAATCATTCCGATTTCCGCGCTGACAGGGGAAAATGTCGACCGCCTGCGTTCGCTGATTTTCAACTATTTGCCGGAGGGCCCGCAGTACTATCCCGCAGACCAGGTGACCGACCATCCGGAGCGGTTTGTTGTTGCCGAACTGATTCGGGAAAAGGTGCTGCACCTGACCCGGGAGGAAATTCCCCATTCGGTTGCTGTGGTAGTGGAACAGATGCAGTACCGGGAAGAGAAAGAACTGCTGTACATCCATGCGGTGATCTACGTGGAACGGGATTCGCAAAAAGCGATTTTGATTGGAAAGCGCGGCACCATGTTGAAGGAGATCGGCAAGCGGGCACGCGAGGACATCGAGCATCTGCTCGGATCGAGGACGTATCTCGAACTGTGGGTGAAAGTCAAGGAGGATTGGCGCAACCGGGAATTGATGCTGCGCAATTTCGGGTTCACCGACAATGAGTAGCAGCGGGGTTCCTTTTCTGGGAAGATTTCCTTTGCATAGACCCTGCCGGTTCCGTAGACTCTAACGTTACGAACGACCTCGCAAAACCCGCCCCAGAAAGGATGAGCGACGTGCGAGACTTTTCGTGGCGCTATTTCTGTGCAACCGGTGAGATCGACGCGTATCTGCTGTACAAGGCATGCGAAACTGTAGGCAGTCACAACGAAGTCTCAGCGACATCCAGTGAAGAGGATCCGGCCGACGAAGAATAGACGGAGAATAAAGGATTTTCCCCGTGGAATCCCGAATACAACTTTTCGAAGACAGATGGGAAAGAAATGAGGCGTACGGGTTGGAAAAGACGGAAGGCATTGTGCTTCGGGCGATCGACTACGGGGAAACCAACAAAATCGTCACGCTGCTGACAGCGAAATACGGCAAAATCGCTGTTCTGGCAAAAGGAGCCAACAAACCGCAATCGCGGTTCTTTTCCGTTTGCCAGCCGTTTGTGCATGGACAATGGCTGGTGTATGGCGGAAATTCCGGCATGTTTTCCGCATCGCAGGCGGAGGTGCTCGATTCGTTTCGAGCGATCCGCGAAGACTTGTATCTGTCTGCCTATGCCGTCTGCATGGCCGAGTTGGCGGATCTGATTTTCGTCGAGCGCGAGCCGATCCCGGGCTCGTTTCCGCTTTTGCTGCACATGTTTCGTCACCTGGTGGCGGGCAAAGATCCGGACATTCTGTTGCGGATTTTTGAAAGCAAAATGTGGTTTGCCGCGGGCATTCAACCCAACTTGACGGAATGCGCCCATTGCGGAAACCGGTTGGATGTAGCCGTTCGCTTCTCGATTCGGCTGGCCGGACCGCTCTGTCAACCATGTCACGAGGCGGATCCCATTGCGATCTGGATGAAACCGGCGACACACAAATTGCTCCGGTTGTTCCAGATCGTCGATATTGCGCGGCTGGGCCAGGTGAAGGTGGGGGAAGACGTAAAACTGCAATTGGATAAAATCCACCGGCAATATCTCGAGGAACAGGGCGGCATTTCTCTAAAGTCCCGGCAATTCCTCGATCAACTCAACAAATACGGGCTGCACCATTGACTTTGCTCGTTTCGTTTGGTATGATTCATGCCAACAGTTACATATGTCGGCTGTGAAGGACAGGAGTAGTAAACGATTGCCATGACAGCGAGCCGGGGATGGTGGGAGCCTGGTATGGACGGTTTATGAACGGCGGTCCGGAGCCGAATGGGAATGAAGGCGGGCGCGAATGGAGCGCCAAGTAGGGTGGAACCGCGGGAGATCGCTCTCGTCCCTGCATCTCGGATGCGGGGGGCGGGAGTGATTTTTTTGCCCGCACGGAAGCGGCCGGGTATCTTTTGCAGGAGGGGTGTGAAGCAATGAGCGAACAGAAAGTGACGATGGATCAAATCGTTGCGTTGGCGAAGCATCGGGGGTTTATTTTTCCCGGTTCGGAGATTTACGGGGGGCTGGCCAACACGTGGGATTACGGACCGCTGGGCGTTGAGTTGAAAAACAATGTGAAAAAGGCCTGGTGGAAAAAGTTCATCCAGGAGTGTCCCTACAATGTGGGGCTTGATTCGGCGATTCTGATGAACCCGCAAACCTGGGTGGCATCCGGTCACGTCGGCAACTTTAATGATCCGATGATCGACTGCAGAAACTGCAAAGCCCGCCACCGGGCGGATAAACTGATCGAAAATGCGCTGGCCGAAAAAGGCATTGAGATGGTGGTGGACGGACTGTCGTTCGAAGAGATGCAGCGGTTGATCAAGGAGCATGACATCGCCTGCCCGGACTGCGGCGCGAAGGATTTTACCGACATCCGCCAGTTTAACCTGATGTTCAAAACGTTCCAGGGCGTGACCGAGACGTCCGCCAATCAAATCTATTTGCGGCCGGAGACGGCGCAGGGCATTTTTGTCAACTTCAAAAACGTGCAGCGGACGATGCGCAAAAAGCTGCCGTTCGGCATCGGGCAGATCGGCAAGAGCTTCCGCAACGAGATTACGCCCGGCAACTTTACGTTCCGCACCCGCGAATTCGAGCAGATGGAGCTGGAATTTTTCTGCAAGCCGGGCGATGACCTGAAATGGTTCGAATACTGGCGTGAGTTTTGCTACAAGTGGTTGCTCGGCCTCGGCATGACGGAGAAAAATCTGCGCCTGCGCGACCATTCGCCGGAGGAATTGTCGCACTACAGCAACGCGACGACCGACATCGAATACAAGTTCCCGTTCGGATGGGGTGAGCTGTGGGGGATCGCCGACCGGACCGACTTTGATCTGCGGCGTCACATGGAGCATTCTGGCGAGGATTTTCACTATCTCGATCCGGAAACCAACGAGAAATTTATTCCCTATTGTATCGAACCTTCCTTGGGGGCGGACCGCGTGACACTGGCGTTCCTGATCGACGCGTACGATGAGGAAGAGCTCGGCGAAGGCGACAAGCGGACGGTGCTCCGCTTCCATCCGGCGCTCGCTCCGGTGAAAGCGGCCATTTTGCCGCTGTCGAAGAAGCTTTCAGAGGAAGCGTACAAGATTTATGAAGTGCTGTCGGCCGAGTTCAACTGCGATTTTGATGAAACGGGCTCGATCGGCAAACGCTACCGCCGGCAGGACGAGATCGGCACCCCGTTCTGCATCACTTACGACTTTGACTCGCAAACAGACGGCCAGGTCACTGTCCGCGAACGCGATTCGATGGAACAGGTCCGCATGCCGATCCGCGAGCTGAAGGAGTATTTGGCGGAAAAAGTGAAGTTTTAGCGTAACGAGGCGATGCACCATGGGGCTGTCCAAAGCGGCGGGCAGCTCCTTTTATTTTTGCCTGCATACCTCCGGCTGATACATGAATTGTTTAACTGAAGCATCAGACCTTGATCTGCCGGGTGTTAGGTACAAAAAGGTTCAAACGAATAGATTTGTATCTATTTATAAAAACAGATAAAGTTATTATCTATCAAGTGCTTTGACGAGAACTTGACTTTCCTGGAAAAACAAACTATAATCATGATTAAGAAAATATAATAAAAATTGAATAGTTTGATAACAATAAGGAGGTAACAAGCAATTGACAGAGGAAAAACAGTCGTTCTGCATAGGGAAATTGAACCATTTTCATCTATTGGTTGCAGGCAAGACCATCTCCGACATCGGCAGCTCTCTCGACATGGTGGCACTCAATTTGTATGTATACATATTGACCGGAAGCGCTTTTCAGATGGGGATCTTTATGGCCGTTCGCCTGCTGGGCGGTTTTTTGGCGGGCTTTTATTCCGGTGTCCTGGCCGATCGAATGAACCGCAAATCTTTAATGATTCTCTCGGATGTGGTACGAAGCATCGCGTTGCTCGCTCTTGTCCTCAGTCCTGCCGATTGGCAGCTTCCACTGCTGTACATGGTCGCTGCCGTGACCGGCGTATTCGGGAGCATGTTTAACGTTGCTCTGCAATCGAGCATACCTGTAATCGCGAAAGATGAATCGTTGATCAAAGCCAACGCGCTGATCAACTCTCTCCAATCGGTTTCCCTTTTGATCGGAACGCTGACTGCTGGCATCATGCTTAGTTTTTTCAGTTATCAAACGATATTTGCGGTTGATGCCATCAGCTATCTCGTGTCGGCAGCCAACCTGTTGTGGCTGCCTATCCGAACCAGCGAAAACCGCCATGCGGCGCACGCAAAAGCATCGTTATTCAAAGAAGTGGGAACCACTTACCTATTTCTTCGCGCGCTGCCGGTATTGCTGGCTGTGATGTTCATCCGCATGATGGATACATTCGGTTCCGGATCCCATAATGTCGGCATTCCTGTCTATTCCACCCGGCTTGATCCGGATCATCCTTCGTTGTATATGGGCTTGATCTGGACCTGTTGGGCAATCGGTTATTTGATCGCCTCCCGGGGAATGGCCAAATGGTTCAAACCCAAAAGTGAAGCGCAGAACGAATTTCTGTTCGGAATTTCGACGTTTTTGATGTCCCTCTTCTTTATATTGGTGTTTGTGGATGTTTTTTCCTATTATCTGATTTTACTGTTTGCCTGCCTGGCCGGAATTTCCGATGGCGTTTCAAGCATTTGTTTCAATTCCCGGTTGCAGATGGTTACGGATGAAAAACGTGGACGCGTAATTGGCGTATCCACCGCTCTGCTGACAATCGGTTTCGGGGTGGGCATGGTGATCTCCTCGCTGTTGTTTGACAAATTTGAACCGATTGTCGTGGTGGGGCTGCTGCATGGGATTCCGATGGTAATGGCTCTCGGGTATACTCTCTATTTTTATGGAAAATGGAAATCCGGTTTCCGGAAAGCGACCGGTGCCAACGATATGGTTGAATTGTAGCATCGAACTTTGCGTGCGGACTGTTGCTGGGTCTTCCGCGCGAAGCAAAGAGCGGCGGCACATGGGGCTGTCCCAAACCTTTGGGACAGCCCTGCTCGTTGTCAACAGCCCTATCCATGTCTCCGTTGTCTGCCTCGAGTTTACCGGTTTGTTGGAAATCCTTTATACTAAATGCGAACAGAGAGAGGTGTCATGCATGAAAATTCGACTGGGTTTGTTCGGCGCCGACGACTCGATTGAAATCATTCAAACTGTAGTCAGCGAGCATGTAGAGTTCGATTGCCTGCCGATTGTCTACTGGAAAGAGGAAGAGGTCATCGAAAGACTGAAACCCCATATCCATGACGTTGACATGTGGCTGTTCTCCGGGCAGGTTCCCTATTCGATCGCAAAAGAATGGGGAGGCATTGCCCGTCCCATGTTCTACGTGCCGCATACCGGCTCAGGCCTGTATCGAACGTTGCTGCATATCACATATGAACATAAAATCAAAATTGACGAACTGAGTTTTGATACGTTTCATCCATCAGAACTGAATCGGATTTTTGATGAAGTGGAGATCAATACAAAACCGGTATTTTTGAAACATTACCCGGGAGAAATTCAGGCGGACGTGTTGGCCAAGTACCATTATGATCTATGGAAAGCCGGCCAGACAAAAGCGGCGGTGACATTTTTGCGATCGGCCCATCTTGCGTTGCAGCGGATGGGAGTGCCGGTATTTCGGGTGCTTCCGACCCGGTCAGCCGTCCATTCGATCTTGAACCTGATGCTGCGCACGAATGAAGTGTTTCGCTTTATGGACAGTCAGATCGCGGTGCAGATGATTGAGATCGATTCCTTTGGCGGGTTGGCCGCAGAGGCGTTCTCCACCGACGAAATACACCAGATTGAAATCAAAATGACCGAGAAACTTCTCAAATACACGAAAAAAGTGCAGGGTTCCCTGAAAGCGGCGGGACCCGGCCGGTATGTGATTTTTACCACGCGTGGTCTGCTGCGGGACATTACGGGAAACTTTACCGTTGCTCCGGAGCTCGACGACATCTATAAAATCAATCAGGAAATCGTAACGTGCGGGATCGGAATCGGGCAAACGGCATACGAAGCTGAAATCAACGCGGGGAAAGCGTTGCTGCACGCCAAACAGGCGGGAAAAGGTTCATGGATGGTCGTGTTTGACGATAAAATGATCGCCGGCCCGTTGGGAAAGCAGGAGCAAATCAGCTATTCCTATGTATCGGAAAAATTGCAGTCGATCAGCCGCCAGACATCCCTAAGCGTCGCCACATTGAGCAAACTGGCATCGATTATGAAGAAAATGGGCAAGCAGGAAATCAATGCGTACGAATTGGCGCAATATATGCAGATTTTGCCGAGAAGCGCCCGCCGGATTTTAATGGAGTTGGAGGCAAAAGGATTGGCGCAGGTCGTTGGCGAAGAAAACCCGCATCCCCGGGGACGCCCTAGAAAACTGTACCGGATCTCGCTCGGACAGGATACATGAGAAATATCCTGTCTTTCGTTTTTCATTGTCTGAAAAATCACCACTTCCATAAAAAACGGAATTGCTATATAATGGACACGACCGTAAATGGACCTTTAATGCAAGAATTTGGCGATTGGATCGAAACAACCATCGCTTTTTGGGGGGATTCGCATGACAAGCGGCGATCTGAACAGCTTGGTCGAAACGGTGAAAGAGGACGTTGTCAAGTGGCGGCGGTACTTGCACCAGCATCCGGAATTGTCTTTTCAGGAGGAAAAAACGGCCCAATTCGTCTACGAAACACTGCAGTCGTTCGGCAACCTGGAACTTTCCCGACCGACAAAAACGAGTGTAATGGCCCGCCTGATCGGGGCACAACCCGGCAAGGTGCTGGCGATTCGCGCAGACATGGATGCACTGCCGATTCAGGAAGAAAACACATTTGAATTCGCTTCTCAAAACCCGGGGGTAATGCATGCCTGCGGACATGACGGCCATACCGCCATGCTGTTGGGAACCGCCAAAATTTTGTCCGGTCTGCAGGATCAGATCAGGGGTGAAGTGCGCTTCCTGTTCCAGCATGCGGAGGAGCTCTTCCCCGGCGGGGCGGAACAAATGGTGCAAGCGGGCGTGATGGACGGTGTGGACCTGGTGATCGGGACACACCTCTGGACACCGCTGGAAACCGGAAAGATCGGAGTCGTTTACGGTCCGATGATGGCTGCTCCGGATACGTTCTGGATCACCATTGTTGGAAAGGGAGGGCATGCCGCTCTGCCGCACCAAACGGTCGATTCGATCGCGATCGCTGCCCAGGTGGTGACCAATCTGCAGCACATCGTTTCCCGCAATACCGATCCATTGGACAATCTGGTGGTCTCCGTCACCAAATTTGTTGGCGGCACTACACATAACGTGATCCCGGGTTCGGTTGAAATCTGTGGAACGGTCCGCAGTTTTGACGCCGGCATCAGGCAGTCGGTACCGAGTCTCATGGAGCGGATTGTCAAAGGGATCACGGAGGCTCACGGGGCTTCCTACCAGTTCAAATATGAGTTCGGGTATCGGCCTGTCGTGAACGATGAGGATGTGACTCGCGTCATTGAAGAGACCGTTCGTGAAGTATTTGGCGAGGAGGCGCTTGACATGATGCGCCCCAACATGGGAGGAGAAGATTTTTCCGCTTTCCAGCAAAAAGCTCCCGGCACCTACTTCTATACGGGGGCAGGCAATCGGGAAAAAGGCATCGTGTATCCACACCATCATCCCCGCTTTACAATCGATGAGGATGCTCTGGAAAATGGAGTCAAGATGTTTGTGAACGCAACGTTCAAATTGTTGTCGTAAATCGTTGTTGTAATCGAAACCGGAGGTGAACCAAGATGAAAATCTATCATGTGCTGGCATTGCTTCCGTTCCTCGCGATTCTGGGTGGCGTATCATTTGTCAATCAAACGGCTCCCTATGTGCTTGGCATGCCGTTTCTCCTTTTCTGGATCGTCATGTGGGTGGTTCTTACATCTGTCATCATGGCGATCGTGTTCAAACTGGATCCGGCAAACAAGGAAGGTGAGACTCGATGAATGGCGCATTGATTCTGATTTTCGGTTTTCTGCTGCTTTCTTTGTACCTTGGGATTCGTGCGCGAAAAGGCAAGGATATGAACCTGGAACAATGGGCTGTCGGCGGCCGGGGGTTTGGTACACTGTTTGTGTTTCTGTTAATGGCCGGCGAAATTTACACAACCTTCACGTTTCTTGGCGGAAGCGGCTGGGCGTATGGAAAAGGTGGTCCGGCCTTCTATATAATCGCGTATGGCTGCTTGGCGTATATCATCTCCTACTGGTTGCTTCCTGCCATCTGGAAGTACGGGAAAGAGCACAAACTGATGTCGCAATCGGATTTTTTCGCAAGCAAGTACAAAAGCCGGTCGCTTGGGGTTCTGGTTTCGCTGGTTGGCATCGTGGCGCTGGTGCCTTACCTGGTGTTGCAATTGAAGGGGTTGGGCATCATTGTATCCGAGGCATCGTACGGTTCCATCACGCCGACAGCCGCGATCTGGATTGGCGCGATTGCCGTCACGGCTTACGTGATGATCTCCGGCATTCACGGGTCCGCCTGGACAGCCGTTGTCAAAGACATCATGATTCTGGGAATCGTATTGTTTCTTGGCATCTATCTGCCGATTCATTACTATGGCGGAATCCAGCCGATGTTTCAAGCGATTGATGCCGCCAAGCCCGGATTTCTGACGCTTCCGGAAAAAGGGCAAAGCGTTTCCTGGTTTGTCTCGACTGTTCTCCTGACAGCACTTGGCTTCTATATGTGGCCCCACACGTTCGGCTCTGTCTATTCGGCGACAAACGAAAAAGTGTTTCGCAAGAATGCGATCGTCATGCCGCTCTACCAACTTGTATTGCTGTTTGTGTTTTTTGTCGGTTTTGCGGCGATCCTGCAGGTTCCCGGTCTGAAAGGAGCAAACGCCGACCTTGCATTGCTGAAAATCTCGAAACATACATTTGACCCGTGGCTGGTCGGATTGATCGGGGCAGCCGGCTTGCTGACCGCCCTCGTGCCCGGTTCGATGATTTTGATGGCCGCCTCCACCCTGCTTGCAAAAAACGTCTATCAAGTGCTTGTTCCGTCCGCATCCGACCAACAGGTTGCAAAATTGGCCAAGTATCTGGTGCCGGTCGTGGCGCTGATTTCCGTATACTTTACTCTGCAGGGCGGCAGTGCGATCGTCACACTGCTCCTGATGGGCTACAGCCTGGTGACACAGTTGTTCCCGGCGCTGCTCTTCAGCCTGTTCAAAAGGCGCTTTGTCACCAAACAGGGAGCGTTCGCCGGAATCATGGTGGGTGTGGCAACCGTAGCGTATATTACGCTGAGCAACACCACAATCGGCACATTATTTCCGTCCCTGCCGCAGGCGGTGCAGGACCTGAACGTCGGAATCGTGGCCATGCTTGTCAATGTGGCCGTGCTGCTGGCCGTAAGCCTCGTAACACGCAGCCTCGGGGTTCAAAACAAGGTAACTGCCGAGGCGAAGTAAAATATTTGTCGGATGGCCCGCCTTCACCTCGGGTGATCGACTGGGGGTTGCGTCGAAACGCAGCCCTCTTTTTTTTTTTTTTCGGCTGCCGGGCGTGGGTTGCAGCAGGCTGCTTGTGGCCATTCTCTGCCCTTCCGATTTTTTTGTTGAATCGAAGAAAAATATCGACTATAATCATAAATGAACACAAACGATCATAAACGATCAAATTTATGCAAGCAAACAATCAGATGAGGTTGTGGGCAGATGTACGGAGAAGAGCGAAAAACGAAAATCGTCGAGTATGTGCAAGCGCATTCGCGGGCTTCCGTGCAGGAGCTGAGCCAACTGTTTGAGGTATCCGAGGCCACCATCCGGCGGGATTTGAAAGAGCTGGAAGAGGCGAAACTGCTGCGCCGGGCGCACGGTGGAGCTATTTCTCTGCAAAGCGTCAATTTTGAGCCGACTTATGGGGAAAAAGAGGACCAGTTTCTCAAGGAGAAGCAGGCGATCGCCCGGCGGGCGGCGGAGATGATTGAAGCGGGCGACACCATTCTGCTCGATTCGGGTACCACCACTTATCATCTGGCAAAAGAGTTGAAAACGTTTAGCCGGCTGACGGTGGTGACCAACTCCTTGATGATCGGGCAGGAACTGCGGGATGCAGCAGGTATCGAGGTGATCCTCACCGGTGGCAGCCTGCGCCGGGAAACCCTGGCGATGGTGGGGCCGTTCGCCGAGCAATCCCTTATCCGGATCCGGGTGGACAAAGCGTTTGTGGGGACGAACGCCTTGCATCCGGCGGAGGGACTGACCACACCGAACCTGTTGGAGGCGGCGGTCAAACGGAAGATGATTGAAGCGGCCAAAACGGTGATTTTGCTTACGGATCACAGCAAGATCGGGAAAGTGGCGTTTGCCAAAGTGGCCGATTTGCAAGAAATCGACAAGATTGTCATTGATGATGCTGTGCCCGCCGGTGTCGTCGACCAGTTGGAGAGATTGGGGGTGGACGTCCATCTTGTACATGCGTAGGGAGGAACAGCCGATGAACCGATTTGTCGTCACCGTCACTCTCAACCCGGCACTCGACAAAACGGTGATTTTGCCGCGGTTGCAGATCGGCGGCCTGAACCGAGTACGGCAAATGCGCCAAGATCCGGGCGGCAAAGGCATCAATGTAGCGAAGGTATTGAACCAGTTCGGGGTGGATGTGAAGGCTACCGGGCTGATGGCCGGCGCGCAGGGAAGGTGGCTGGTGAAACAGTTGGAGGAACAGGGGATTTCCGTCGATTTTTTGGAGGTGTCGGGCGAAACCCGCACCAACCTGAAGATTTACGATGAGCAAACGCGCATCACCACCGAAATCAACGACCCCGGTTTTACGGTACACGCCGATGATTTACACCGTTTCCGCGAAAAGTTGGCTGATTTGTTGCAGCACGCCGCGGTGCTGGTGGTGGGCGGCAGCCTGCCGCCGGGGGCTCCGGATCACATTTACCGGGACTACATTGAGATGGCCAATGAACGGGGGGTCCGCACTGTCCTTGATGCGGACGGCACCCCGCTGCGGCAAGGGATCCTGGCGAAGCCGTTCGCCGTCAAACCCAATTTGTTCGAATTGCAGCAATGGATGGGGCGAAAATTGGACAGTGAAGCGGAGATCGTGGCGGCCGGCCGGGAATTGTTGCAGCAGGGTGTCTCGCTGGTGGCGATTTCCATGGGCGGCGACGGGTCGTTGGTGATGGACGCGGATGCGGCGTACCGCGTGTTCCCGTTTTCGATTACCCCGCAAAGCACCGTCGGAGCGGGCGATTCGATGGTGGCGGCGCTCGTGTATTCGTTGCTGACCGGCAAATCGTTGCGCGAAACGGCGATTTGGGGGACGGCAGCGGGAACGGTGACTGCTTCCAAATTTGGCACCCAGGTGTGCACGCTGGAGGAAGTCGAAAACAGCATTGCAAGGGTGCATGTCGTTCACTTATAAGACCTGCAACGCAAACAAAACGAAAGGGGCAAAGAGAATGAAAAAAATTTTGGCTGTTACCGCTTGTCCGACAGGAATTGCCCACACCTACATGGCTGCAGAAGCTCTGCAGCAGGCGGCGAGCGAAAAAAACGTCGAGCTGAAAGTGGAAACCCGCGGGGCGATGGGGGTGGACTGATCATCGCGATCTCGTTTGTATTCGGAATTGAGGCGTTCAAGGAAAAAGGAACACTGGCGGCTATATTGATGGACATCGGGGGAGGCGCGGCGTTTGCCCTGATGGTGCCGATTCTCGCTGGATTTATCGCTTTCTCGATCGCCGACAAGCCTGGCCTGGCGCCCGGGTTGGTCGGGGGCATGCTGGCTTCCAAGATCGGCGCGGGTTTCCTGGGCGGGATCATCGCCGGATTTTTGGCGGGGTATATTGCAAAATGGCTGCGGGATAGGATTCAGCTGCCGAAAAATCTGGAAGGCTTGAAACCGGTTTTGATCATCCCGTTTGTGGCGACGCTTGCGGTCGGGCTTCTCATGACGTATGTGATCGGGAAGCCAGTGACGGCGATTATGACCGGACTGACCGACTGGCTGAAGGGGCTCAGTTCGACCAATGCGGTCTTTTTGGGCCTGCTGCTAGGGGCGATGATGGCGTTCGACATGGGAGGTCCGGTAAACAAGGCGGCGTATACGTTTGCCGTCGGTCTGCTGGGCAGCAATGTATATGAGCCGATGGCGGCCGTCATGGCAGCTGGTATGACACCGCCGTTGGGCCTGTGGCTGGCGACGCTGATCGGACGCAGCAAATACACGCCTGAGGAGCGGGAAGCCGGAAAAGCGGCCGGAGTGCTGGGGATTTCGTTTATTACAGAGGGAGCGATTCCGTTCGCGGCGGCCGATCCGTTCCGCGTGATTCCTTCGATCATGGTCGGTTCTGCTGTGACAGGCGCGTTGTCGATGCTGTTTGGCGCGACGCTGCGTGCTCCGCATGGCGGTATTTTCGTACTGCTGATTCCGAATACGGTCGGTAAGCTCGGCTTGTATGCGCTGGCGATCGTGATCGGTACGGTTATCACGGCGCTCCTGGTGAATGCGTTGAAGCGAAGCAAGCCAATGTAATGTACAAAGAAGCAACCAGAAATGTCACAGTGGGGAGGAAACCAACTTGAATCTAACTGCTTTGATCAGGCCGGAAACGGTCCTGTTGCCGCTGGATGCAGAAAGCAAACCGCAATGTATCGAAAAATTGGCGGCCGCCATGCGGGACGCTGGCTATGTCACAGATGCGGCCGCGTTTGTGGAAGCCGTCATGAAACGTGAACAAACCGGCTCTACCGGCGTCGGATTTGGCGTGGCGATTCCGCACGGCAAGTCGGAAGGGGTGGCGCGTCCAGGGCTTGCGTTCGCCAAATTGAGCGAACCGGTCGACTGGAATTCGCTTGATGGAAAACCGGTGTCGATGGTGTTTTTGATCGCCGTTCCGCAGGCGCATGCCGACAATGAACATCTGCAAGTGCTGGCGGCCATTTCCCGCAAACTGATGCATGAATCGTTCCGCAACCGGTTGGCGGAAGCCGCATCTGCCAACGACGTGATCGCAGCATTAGAGGCACTTTAAAAGCAGGAGGAATCGGTATGCTGACAAGAGAAGTGACCATCGAGAATGCGGAGGGGTTTCATGTTCGCCCCGCCCAGCAGTTTGTGCACACAGCCGGGCGATTTGCCGCCACGATTTACGTGATCAACGAAAAAGGCGTGAAAGTGGACGGCAAAAGCATCTTGGGCTTGATGACCTTGGGACTGGCCAAGGGTGCGAAAATGACGATTCAGGCGGACGGGGCGGACGAGCGGGAAGCGCTGGAAGCCTTGACGCAATTGGTGGAAAGCAAGTTTGGTGAAGAATAATGGCGGAAACCAAATTGCAGGGAATCGGCGTATCGGATGGGATCCGGGTAGGGAAAGCGTTCGTCCTGGATCCCTCCACCGTGAGGCGGGAAGCGGTGCGGCAATCGATCGCCGAAGCGGAGATTGAGAATGAGCTGGAACGGCTGCGGCATGCCAAGGAGACAAGTATCCGTCAACTGGGCGAACTGGTCGAACGCACCAGGCGCATGGCGGGGGAGGAAAAGGCGGTCATTTTGGCCGGACAGCAAAGCATATTGGACGATCCCGCGTTTTATCCGGAGATCGAAAAATGGATCGTCACAGAGCGCTACTCAGCCGAACGGGCGGTGCTCCAGGTGGTCGAACGGATCAGCGGATTGTTTGCGGCGATGGAGTCTGAGTATTTGCGCGAACGAGCGGTGGACGTGAAGGATGTCGGCAACCGCCTGCTGGCCAATCTGCAGGGTGGCCACCAGACCTCCCTGTCAGACATCGGCGAACCGGTGATCCTTGTGGCCGATGACCTGACGCCTTCCGAGACGGTCCAGTTGGACAAACGCTATATTCTCGGGTTTGTCATCCGCAAAGGGGGGAAAACCTCGCATACGGCGATTTTATCCCGCTCGGTGGGGATCCCGGCGGTGGTCGGGGTCGGTGAACAGTTGGACAAGATTCGCAATGGCAGCCTGCTGGTGATCGACGGCGCGTCCGGCGTCTGCATCGTCGAACCGGATGCAGCGACCCTCTCGCAGTATCAGGAAAAAATGCGGCTGGAGCAGGAGCAGCAGGATCAACTGAAACGCGATGCGGGCAACCCGGCCGTCACGCAGGATGGCATACGGGTCGAGATCGCTGCGAACATCGGTACGCCGGAAGAGGCGCGGGTCGCGCTGGAACAAGGCGCAGAGGGGATCGGGCTATACAGAACGGAATTTCTGTTTATGCACAGCGACCGGATGCCGGACGAGGAGGAGCAGTACCGGGCATACAAACAAGTGGCAGAGACCATGGGCGAGCGCCCGGTTGTGATCCGCACGCTCGACATCGGAGGGGACAAGCAGCTGCCATACCTCTCGCTGCCGCAAGAGATGAATCCGTTCCTCGGCTACCGGGCGATCCGCCTTTGCCTTGGGAACGAGACGCTGCTGTTGACCCAAATCCGGGCGATTTTGCGGGCGAGCGCGTATGGCAAACTGAAAATCATGTTTCCGATGATTTCCGGCCTGGAGGAGTGGCACCGGGCAAAGGCGATTTATGAAAAGGCTCGCCAACAGTTGGAGGAAGCGGGCATCGCCTACGACCGGTCGCTGGAAGTGGGCATCATGATCGAAGTTCCCTCGGCCGCTCTGCTGGCCGACCGGTTTGCCCGGGAGGTCGATTTTTTCAGCATCGGAACGAATGATCTGGTACAGTATACGCTGGCGGTTGACCGGATGAATGAACATGTGGCCTACTTGTATGATCCTTTTCACCCCGCCGTGCTCCGGCTGATCCAATCGGTGATTGCAGCCGCCCACCAAGCGGAAAAATGGGTCGGCATGTGTGGAGGTATGGCGGGCGATCCGCTGGCGGTTCCGCTACTGCTGGGATTCGGGTTGGATGAATGGAGCATGGATGCTGGTTCGATCAGCAGGATCAAGCGTCAGATCGCCCGGTTACGGCAGGCGGAGTGCAAGCAACTGGCCGCCCAAGTGCTGGAACTGGACACGGCGGAGGCTATCCGCGGCGAATTGCAGCGGTTTTTGCATGCAAACTCCGGACAACCGAATTGATAGACGGAAGACGCCCTTGCCGCAGAGCGGCATTGGGCGTCTTCTGGCATTCCAGCTTCAGCAACGTTTGAAAAGCTTCCGGGTTGGCGATAGGCGACTGAGAACAGAAGCGGCTTATAGGTTTGATAAATCGTTTCGATTTCCATCAGTGTCTGCCTCCGATCTACACGAGCGTTTTCGTATGGCCAGTGTAGCAGGAATCTGCATTTTCATGCAATTTAGGTCTAGCAGAAAATGGGGCAATGATATAGTATATACTATATAGCTAACATCAACATAAAGTATGTCACATTTCTGTGTTACATTTTTCAAAGGTGGTGTTGACCATCGAATTGTCAGCAAGACAGCAGCAGATTTTGGAGATCGTGCGCCGTGAAGGGCCGATCACCGGCGAGCAGATCGCGGAAAAGCTGAATTTGACGCGAGCCACGTTGCGCCCTGATTTGGCGATTCTGACGATGGCCGGCTTTTTGGAAGCGAGGCCGCGGGTCGGATATTTTTATGCGGGAAAAAAATCGAGCGAAATCTTTGGCGAACAACTGCGCAAAATGCTGGTCAAGGACCACAAGGCAGTGCCGGTCGTGATCCCGGAGAGCGCGACCGTGTATGACGCGATTGTCACGATGTTCGTGGAGGATGTCGGGAATTTGGCCGTGGTCAAGGAGCATGGGATTCTGGCCGGCGTGATTTCCCGCAAGGATCTGTTGAAAGTGGCGATCGGTAAACAGGAGACCCACGCGATACCCGTATCACTCGTGATGACCCGGATGCCGAACGTAATCACCGTCACAGGCGAGGACAACGTCTACGAAGCGGCCAGAAAACTGGTGGACAACGCGATCGATTCGCTGCCTGTGGTGAAAGTCCTGAATGCGGACAGGAAGGAGTACGAAGTGATCGGGCGCTTTACCAAAACAACCGTCACCAAAATCTTCGTGGAACTCGGAAGCAACCGGGAAATCTGACAAGATCTCAATAACTTGATTCGCTGCTCCATCAAAGCACGACTTGGCGCAAGGATTCGGAAGATGCTGCGGAGAATCCGCGTCGCTTTTGTGGGAGTAGAATCGTGTCACTTTGATGGGAGTGTGTTGGAGGGGGAATGGAAGCGTGAAGGAACAATTACCGATCGTGTACGTGGTATCCGATTCGATCGGCGAAACGGCCGAATTTGTGGTGCGAGCTGCCGCCAGCCAGTTTGACGGGGGGCGGGTGGAAATCCGCCGCGTCTCGTATGTGGACGACAAAGAACCGATCAAAGAAGTGATCCAAGCGGCGAAGGAAGTGAACGGATTTGTCGCGTTCACTCTTGTGCTGCCACACCTGCGGGAGTTTATCCTGGAAGAGGCGGCACGGCAAAACGTCTATTTGGTGGACATTATGGGGCCGATGCTCGATGCGTTTCAGAATGTGTTTCAACTCGAACCCAAGCGCCGCCCGGGGCTTGTTCACCAAATGGACGACGACTATTTCCGCAGGGTGGAAGCGATCGAATTCGCGGTCAAATATGACGATGGCAAAGACCCGCGCGGTCTGTTGCGGGCCGATTTGGTGCTGATCGGGGTGTCCCGCACATCGAAAACGCCGCTGTCCATGTATCTGGCCCACAAGCGGATCAAATGCGCCAACGTCCCGCTGGTCCCGGAGGTGGAGCCGCCGGAAGAACTGTTCCAGATTTCTCCGAAAAAAATCATCGGCCTGACGATCTCGCCGAACGAACTGAACCTCATCCGGCAAGAGAGGCTGAAGGCGCTCGGTTTGAAGGCGCAGGCGAACTATGCCAATCTCGACCGGATTTTGCAAGAGTTGGATTACGCGGAAAAATTGATGCGCAAGATCGGCTGTCCCGTTATTAACGTGTCGAACAAAGCGGTGGAAGAGACGGCCAACATTGTGATGGACATTCTGAAACGCGGGGGAGGAAGAGGTTGATGAACCAAAAATTCGTGTACCTGTTCGATGAAGGACGTGCCGACATGAAATCGCTGCTCGGCGGAAAAGGAGCGAACCTGGCGGAGATGACGCGGGCCGGACTGCCGGTCCCGCCAGGGTTCACGATCACGACGGAAGCGTGCAACGCGTTCTACAGTGCCGGCCGGACGATTTCGCCGGAGATTCAGCAACAGATCGACGCCGCGCTGGCGGAACTGGAAAAAAGGGTCGGCAAAAAATTGGGCGACCCCGCCAATCCGCTGCTGGTGTCGGTTCGGTCGGGGGCCGTTTTTTCGATGCCCGGCATGATGGACACGATCCTCAATCTCGGATTGAATGACGAAACGGTCAAGGGGCTGGCCGAACTGACCGGCAATCCTCGCTTCGCCTATGACTGTTACCGCCGCTTCATCCAGATGTTCAGCGATGTGGTGCTGGGGGTCGATCATTATCATTTTGAACAGATTCTCGATCAGGTGAAAGAGACGAGAGTGGTTCGGCATGACACCGAATTGACGGCGGAAGACTGGCAGGATGTGATCGCACGTTACAAGGAACTGGTGCGGAAAGAAACGAAGGACGATTTTCCGCAAGATCCGTCTGTGCAATTGGACCGGGCCATCCGAGCCGTGTTCCTGTCGTGGAACAACCAGCGCGCGTTCGTCTACCGGCGGATCAACAAGATTCCGGACGATCTCGGAACGGCCGTCAACGTCCAGATGATGGTATTCGGCAACATGGGGGACGATTCGGGCACCGGCGTGGCGTTCACGCGCAATCCTTCCACGGGTGAAAAAGAGCTGTACGGGGAGTTTCTGGTGAATGCGCAAGGGGAAGATGTGGTGGCGGGAATCCGCACGCCGCAGCCGATCTCCGCGCTGAAAGAGATCATGCCCGAGATTTTCCAGCAGTTTCAAGAGATTGCCGCCCGTTTGGAAGCACACTACAAGGACATGCAGGACATCGAGTTTACCGTCGAACGGGGAAAATTGTACATGCTGCAGACGCGGAGCGGCAAACGGACAGCACCGGCAGCCGTAAAAATCGCGGTCGACCTGGTGGCGGAAGGACTGATCAGCAAGGAAGAGGCACTGCTGCGGGTCGATCCGGACGGATTGGACCAGCTGTTGCACCGGCGAATCGATCCGGATGCAAAATTGCAGGTGATCGCCAAAGGGCTGCCCGCCTCGCCCGGGGCGGCGTCCGGGCAGGTGGTGTTTGACGCCGACCTGGCCGATAAATTGGCGGGCGAAGGCAAAAAAGTGATCCTGGTGCGGCCGGAAACCACGCCGGAAGACATTCACGGCATGGTGGCGGCGCAAGGGATCGTCACATCGCGCGGCGGGATGACTTCGCATGCGGCAGTAGTCGCCCGCGGTATGGGCAAGCCGTGCATCTGCGGCTGCGAATCGCTGCGCATCGACCTGCGCGCGAAACAGTTTGCCGTTGACGACCACGTGGTGAAGGAAGGCGACTGGATCTCGATTGACGGCGCCACCGGCCGTGTCCTGCTGGGGGAAGTGCCGCTGATCGATCCGGTGCTGTCGCCTGAGTTCAAGCAGTTGTTGGAATGGGCGGATGAAGTCCGGCAGATCGACGTGCGGGCCAACGCGGACAATCCGGAGGACGCTTTGAAGGCGCGCGAGTTTGGCGCACAGGGAATCGGGTTGTGCCGGACGGAGCACATGTTCATGGCGATCGACCGGGTGCCGATCGTGCAGGAGATGATTTTGGCGGAAACGGATGAAGAACGCCGACGAGCGCTCGACAAGCTGCTGCCGATGCAGCAGGGGGATTTTGAAGGCATCCTGCGGGCGATGGAAGGTCTGCCGGTGACGATTCGCCTGCTGGACCCGCCGCTGCACGAGTTTTTGCCCAACCTGGAGGAGTTGCTGGTCGAATTGACCAAACTGCGCATGCAGGAAGATGCAGACCGTGAACAGATTCGCGAAAAAGAAAATTTGCTGCGGAAAGTGCGCGCCCTGCATGAGTTCAACCCGATGCTCGGACACCGCGGCTGCCGTCTGGGCATGACCTTCCCGGAAATCTACGAGATGCAGGTGGTGGCGATTTTCCGGGCGACCGCCAAATTGCGGCAGGAAGGGATTGACGCCCGGCCGGAAGTGATGATTCCGCTGGTCGGCCATGTCAACGAATTGCGGATCATGCGCGAGCTCGTGGTGGAAAAAGCGAACCAGGTGATGGAAGAAACCGGCCAGCGGTTCGAGTATACGATCGGCACGATGATCGAAATTCCGCGCGCCGCCCTGACGGCCGACGAAATTGCGACCGAGGCGGACTTCTTCTCGTTCGGCACAAATGACCTGACGCAGACGACGTTCGGTTTCTCACGCGACGATGCGGAAGGCAAATTCCTGCATCAGTACGTGCAGCACAAAGTGTTGCCCGACAACCCGTTCGCCGTGCTCGACCAAACCGGGGTCGGCAAACTGATCCAGATGGCCGAGCAGCTCGGCCGCAGTGTGAAGCCCGATTTGAAACTGGGCATTTGCGGCGAGCACGGGGGAGAGAAAAGCTCGATCGAGTTTTGTTACAAGACCGGTTTGAACTATGTATCCTGTTCCCCGTTCCGCGTGCCCATCGCCAGACTGGCAGCCGCCCAGGCGACGATCAAACATCGCAAATAGCAGGCCGCAATCAGGCGATATTGCAAAACCCCGCTCACACAACGCGAGCGGGGTTTTGGCATTTGGACCCGGAGGGTGCAGTAAGTCAAGCGAAACGAAAAGCTTAAGCCACCACCCTTGGGCATGTGAAGCATGTGAAGGCTACCTTGGTTCGCAGGCCAAAAAGCGGTAGACGTGGCTGGCGGCTGATCCGCCGGGGGCATAAGTTGCTGTACAATTATTTTTGTAATAGCTGATCTGGATACAAATGACCATGAGATTGTAAAAAACTCGATTTTTATTCAAAGTTTAAACCCCCATGCCCCTGGCGGGGCACAACATGATTATGAAAATGTCCTCCAAAGCGATTTACTTTTCGGCGTCCATAAGCGAATATGAAACCAAGCAGGACAGGAAGGTTGTGTTTTTTATGGGGGATCGACCCCGAGGCCTAAAAAGATGTAAAAAGATGATTGTAATTTCCGGATACGTTTGCTTGCGCTTCAGGAGATGGTAAACGATCGTCAAGTGCTGTGGGCAACTGCAACCGCAGCTCGATTGGCTCCCCGACGGGCGGCGATTCGACGGTATTGACT
>NZ_AQXL01000119.1 GCF_000376225.1 Effusibacillus pohliae DSM 22757 | reverse complement strand
CAAGCCGGCACAGCACTCTCGAATAGCGTCCAAGTATCTCATCCTTTCCAAGCAGGGCACAGCCGCCTGACCCAGGGAAATTTGATGGATGTGCTCGTGGCAATAATCATTTGTGCTCAAGGCGGCTGTGGCTAGTTTAGACCTCGGGGTCGATCCCCCATAAAAAACACAACCTTCCTGTCCTGCTTGGTTTCATATTCGCTTATGGACGCCGAAAAGTAAATCGCTTTGGAGGACATTTTCATAATCATGTTGTGCCCCGCCAGGGGCATGGGGGTTTAGGAGGGGGATACAAATTGCAATGGCGAAAACACGGATGGATGGGATTGCTGGTTTCGATTCTGGTAGTGATTGGGGGGGCCTTGTTTTCCCCTAAGTTCGCTCAACCACACATGGACAGTGTGGGAGGTAGCGTGGTGCGAGGTCCGCAAAAATTGTATGTAGTGGATCAACCAGTGGGAGGGGATGAAGGGAAGATCCGTGTTTTGGATGCAAATTCGGGCAAGGAACTTCATGTGATTGATACTCACACGAATCCGCAAATCGCTCTTTCACCGGACGGTTCTCTCCTGTATCTGGCTACAAACAACCTGGATCAGACAAACTTTTCATTCTGAACACGAAGGACTATCAGGTAGTCAAGCAGGTCGATTTGAAGGATCGTATACCGTGCCAGGTGCGGCTGCAGCTTCGCTGAACAACGACCTCCTGTTTGTCGGAATGTCCGGCCCCGAGAAAAAGGGGGAAGGAAAGATTGAGGAAATCTGGGTGTACGACACCCAAAGCAACCGCCACATCAAGACAATCCAAACTCCCGCCCATCTGTTCCGGCTCAGCGTATCAAAAGACGGCCGTTATTTATACGCGGTAAGCCCTTATCAACAAAAGCTGGTTGTATATGATATCAGCAACAAAGACAACATTTTTCAGCATGCCTTTTTTGAAAATGTCGGACACAGCCCGATGTGGGTGATCAGTGACTGAAGCAAAAAAATCATAGCCTGTCCGCTTCCCTCATAGGATACGAGTAGGACGAGGAGGGAAGAGGATGAGCACGCTACAAATCGTCGGATGGGTGTTGGGAGGTCTGGTGGCGGTCTACCTGCTGTCGCGTATCGTTCGCGAGCCGGGCGCATCTGTGATAGGCATTGGGAAGGCACTGCTGTTTGGGGTGATCGGGCTGTTTCTGTTGAATCTGGCAGGTCAGTATATCCAGCTCCATATCCCGATCAATCCTGTGACGGCGCTGCTGGCCGGTTTTTTGGGAGTGCCGGGTTTGGCTGCCTTGATTGTGATTCAACTGTGGATTCTCGCTTAAGATACACCTGCTGACCGGCTTTTTCATAGGATAGGGTATAAAACGCGAGAGATTTGCCCTACACTGATGCTAGATGAAAGAGTCGGAAAGCGGTGAATTGGATGAGCGAGAATCCACAGTCAAACGTCTGCATCGTTTGCCGGGAGCAGAAGCCGCAGGGCATTCGGATCTGGGGTCAATTTGTCTGTCTGTCCTGCGAGCGGGACATTGTGCAAACCGATGTGGAAGATGAAAAATACCCGTTTTATATCGAACGGATGAAGCAAATCTGGTTGGATATGATCTCCTGAAAAACTCCCATCCTGAAAAGGATGGGAGCTTCATTTCCGGTATCTTGCTGCAAACGAATGGTACAAATAGAGCCGCCTCTTGCTGTGGTGCATGTTTTAGAAATTGTTGTTGGATCCGGTGTCCAGACCTTCCCGGCGGGCGACGCCCGAACTGTAAGCCGCTTCGATGACCGCCCGGGAGACCGCTTCCGCGACCTTTTTATTAAACACGGACGGGATAATGTATTGTTCGGACAGTTCTTCCTCGCTGACGACCGAAGCGATGGCGCGGGCCGCCGCCAGTTTCATCTCTTCGTTGATCGTGCGGGCGCGGCATTCCAGAGCGCCTTTGAAAATTCCCGGGAAACAGAGCACGTTGTTGATCTGGTTCGGGTAGTCGGAGCGTCCGGTGGCCATCACGCGCACATACGGTTCCGCTGCTTCCGGGTCGATTTCCGGCGTCGGGTTGGCCATCGCAAACACGATCGGATCCTTCGCCATCGATTTGATGTGTTCGACCGTGAGCACGCCGGGACCCGACAAGCCGATGAACACATCGGCCCCTTTGATGGCGTCGCTTAACGTTCCGGTGATGTTGTCCGGGTTGGTGTTGGCTGCATACCAGCTCCACATCGGATTTTCATAGTGTTCATTGCGCGAGAGGATGCCGACCCGGTCGACGCCGATCACGTTTTTGACGCCGGCTGCCAGGATGATTTTGGTGCAGGCCACGCCAGCCGCGCCAATGCCGACGACCACCACTTTCAGATCTTCCAGCCGTTTTGCGACCACTTTCGCTGCATTGATCAGGCCGGCCAGCAGCACGACGGCCGTTCCGTGCTGGTCGTCATGGAAGACCGGAATGTCCAGTTCTTCTTTTAGGCGTTCTTCGATTTCGAAGCAGCGAGGGGATGAGATGTCTTCCAGATTGATGCCGCCAAACGCGGGGGCGATCGCCTTGACGATGCGGACGATCTCGTCCGGATCCTTGGTGTCGAGGCAAATCGGGAATGCGTCGACCCCGGCGAACTGTTTGAACAGCATCGCTTTCCCTTCCATCACCGGCATCGCTGCGTAGGGACCGATGTCCCCCAGACCGAGCACCGCCGTTCCGTCCGATACGACCGCTACCGTGTTTCGCTTGATCGTCAATTGAAACGCCTTGGACGGATCCTGATGGATCGCTTCACACACACGCGCCACATGCGGCGTGTAGACGCGGGACAGATCGTCCCGGTTTTTCACCCGGATTTTTGGCGACACTTCCACTTTTCCGCCGAGGTGCATCAAAAACGTGCGGTCCGATACGTTGATCACTTTGATGCCGGGGGCGGCTTCCAGCGCGGAGACGATTTGTTGTCCGTGCGCCCGGTCAAACACGTTGATCGTAACATCGCGAATCACCGTTTCTCTCGAGACGCGAATCACGTCGACCGCTATAATGTCGCCGCCCGCCTCGCCGATAATCGAAGCGAGCTTGCCAAACGTGGTTCCGGAATTCTCCAATTCAAGACGAAAAATCAGGCTGAGCCCAACATTATGTTGCAATGCCATCGCATGGCCTCCCAGTTGTAGGATCGAACATTAAAATCTATTGTACAAGGTTGATTTAGTTGAAACAAGTATTTTCCGGCCGCTATAATTGTAGCAAAAGAATGGGTGCGGTTTTGGGCGAAGGAGGTGTTTGTGTGGAGCGGATTCCCGTTTTGGAGGCGATGCGGGCCCACTTGCAGTCGAACCCGTTGCCGCTGCATGTGCCGGGCCACAAAATGGGGAGGGGCTTCCCGGCGGAAGCGGCCGTTTGGTTAGGACAAGCGTTACGGCTTGATTTGACGGAACTGCCCGGGCTGGACGATCTGCACCAGCCGCAGGGGCCGATTCGGGAAGCCCAGCAACTGGCCGCTCGGGCGTTCGGCAGCGAGGAGACCTATTTTCTGGTCGGAGGATCGACAGCCGGCAATCTGGCGATGATCCTGACGGTTTGCCGGCCGGGCGAGACGGTCGTGATCCCCCGCAACGCCCATAAATCGGTCCATCATGCGGTGATGCTTGCCGGGGCAAAACCGGTGTATCTGTACCCTGAAGTGGACGGGCAGTTTGCCATTCCGACCGTGATCCGTGTGGAGGAAGTCAGGCGGGTGTTAGCGGAACATCCGGACGCGCGGGCGGTGCTGATTACCAGTCCGACGTATCAAGGGGTTTGTTCCGACATTTCGGAGATTGCCGGGGAAGTGCACCGTCACGGCAAACTGCTGTTGGTGGATGAAGCGCACGGGGCCCATTTTCCGTTCCACGAACAATTGCCTCCTACCGCCATACAGTCAGGTGCCGACCTGGTCGTCCAGAGCACCCACAAAATGCTCGGTTCGCTGACGGGCACCGCGATGCTGCACGGAAAAAACGGCCGCTATGACAGGGAACGGTTGCGAACCATGCTCGGCATGGTGCAGACATCGAGCCCTTCCTACCTGATGCTGCTTTCGCTGGATGCCGCCCGTCACCAGATGCAGACTTGCGGACGTGAGCTGATAGACCGTGCGTTGCAGGCGCTTGCGCACGGCCGGCGGGAAGCGGCCGCTATTGGGGAACTGGCGCTGTATCAGGGCGGACCGGATGTCTGTGCGGTCGACCCGTTTAAATGGTGGATTCAGGTACGCCAGTTGGGGTTGACGGGATTTGAGGCGGAGCGGCTGCTGCGGGAAAAGCGGGGAATTTTTTGCGAGATGGCGGATCGCGATCATCTGCTGGCTGTTTTTTCATACGCCGATACGGACAAGCAGGTGAGTCGGCTGCTTGAGGGTTTGCGGTTTTTGGCTGAGGTTTGCAGCCGGGATCCGGCTGGAAAACGGGTAGAGCACGTTCGACCGGTGATTGCCCGGACCGATTTTCGCCTGGAACAGGTGATGATTCCGAAAGACGCCTTGCAACGGGCGCGGCGGCGTGTCAAACTGGAGGCAGCGGTGGGCCAGGTTGCCGCCGAACCGGTGATCCCGTATCCGCCGGGAATTCCGCTGGTTTTGCCGGGTGAACGATATACGGCCGAACTGATTGCGCATTTGCAGGACATGAAGCGGATCGGAAGCCGCTTTCAAGGGACGGAAGACGCTGCGCTCGAGTCGGTTTGCGTGCTGGAATAGGAGAATGCTGATGGCAGGACTGTTTATCACGTTCGAAGGGCCCGACGGGGCGGGAAAATCGACGCAACTGCGGCTGCTGGCTGACCATTTGGACGCTCTGGGCATACCATACATTACGACCCGCGAGCCGGGCGGCACACCGCTGGCCGACAAGATTCGCGCCTTGCTGCTCGACCCGGAGCACTCGGCGATGGCCCCGAAAACGGAAGCGCTACTGTATGCGGCATCCCGTGCCCAACATGTGGCGGAGGTGATCCGACCGGCACTTGCGCGAGGAGACGTGGTGCTGTGCGACCGCTATATCGATGCCAGTATCGCGTATCAGGCGGCGGGACTGGGGTTGTCTCCGGACATGATTCGCCGTTGGAGCGAGGAAGCGACCGATGGGTTATGGCCGGTGCGGACGTTTCTGATTGACATCGATCCGGCGGCCGGGATTGCCCGCATTCGGTCGCGGGGAGAGCGGGATCGCATAGAAGGACGGGAGTTGTCCTATCACAAGCGGGTTCGGGAAACGTTCCTCGCGTTGGCTTCGCAGGAACCGGACCGATTCATGGTCCTCGACGGCGCGCAACCGATCGATCAAATCGCAGACGAGGTGCGGCGCGAGGTGGATCGACTTCTCAAAGAATGGAGGTATATGCCTTGCGGCTGATCATTGCGGTGGTGCAGGACAAAGACAGCGTCAAATTGTCAGACCGTCTTGTCAAGGCCGGCATCCGGGCGACCAAACTGGCGAGCACCGGCGGATTTTTGAAATCGGGCAACTCCACCTTCCTGATCGGGGTCGAGCAGGAAAAGGTGGATGAGGTGCTCGACATCATCCGGCAGAGTTGCCGGGCACGCGAACAGTTGGTGTCGCCGATGTCGCCGGTCGGCAATCAGATCGATTCGTATGTCCCTTATCCGGTGTCGGTGCAGGTGGGCGGAGCGACCGTGTTTGTGCTGGATGTGGAGAAGTACGAACACTACTGACAAACAGGTGCAGCAAACATCGGGGGTTGTCGCATGAAAATCGATCGCCGTTCTGGTACGTTTATCGAACAATTGGGATTGCGTGAGGAGAAACAGGCAGGGGATGCACATCACCCTGCCTTTCAAGATATTCTGTCTCTGTCGAGCGAGCGGTTACAGAAAGCGGAACTGGACAGGCTGTTGCGCTCGATCGACCAATTGGGCAAGGAGCTGTCGCAACAGTGCTCCTGGCGCGCTTTGATGAACTATAAAGAGCGGATCCGCCGCTTTCTGGAAGAAGTCGTCAAAGGCGGGTACGGCATCAAGGAACGGCAAGGCACCGACCGCCGCGGCCGGATCAAACTGTACAAAATCGTATCGGAGATCGACGAGTTGATGGCCCAGCTGGCGGAAGAAGTGCTGAAAGAGGAGCAAAACCAATTGGAAATTCTCCGGAAAATCGGCGATATTCGCGGCCTGCTCGTCAATCTCTGTTCGTAGGTGATGTCATGAGTCTCAACTGGCCTGTGGCGGGCGTCCCCGCCAAAATGCTGCAAAATATGCTGACCAGCGGCCGGCTGGCGCACGCCTATCTGTTTCTCGGGCCGGAAGGCGCGGGCATGCGGGAGACGGCTCTTCATTTTGCGAAAGCGATTCTGTGCGAACAAACGGGCGAACGCCGGCCGTGCGGCAGTTGTGTTCACTGCCGGCGGGTCGACTCCGGCAATCATCCCGATCTTGCGTGGCTGGAACCGAACGGGCAAACGATCAAAATCCAGCAAATCCGCGATATCCAAAAATCGTTCGCGTTGAAGTCGCTCGAGGCCGTACGCAAGGTGTATATTGTCACACATGCGGAACAGATGACGCCGGAAGCGGCGAACGCATTGCTTAAGTTTCTGGAAGAACCGTCCACACCGGTCGTGGCCATCTTGATCGCCCGCCAAAAATCCAGCTTGCTGCCCACTGTCATTTCCCGCTGCCAGATCGTACCGTTCGATCGCATCGACCCTGCATCGATCCAAAGGGCGTTGCAGGCGGACGGAGTTCCGGCCGGCAAGGCGCGGCTGCTGTCGTACGTGAAGGAAAGCATTGGCTCCGCTAGGAAATTTTCCGAGCACGAGAAGTTTGCCGAAATCGCAAATCTGGTGGTACAATTAAGTGAAGAAATCCAATCCAAACGAGGGAATCCTCTTTTTCTGATACAGGACAAAATACACAAACCAGGTTGGGCCTTTGACGACGTGGGATCTTTCCTGGATTGTCTGGCGTGGTGGTATCGGGATTTACTGAACGCAAAACTCGATCTGACTGACCGAATCGTTTACGAGAGCCAAATGTCTCGCATTCAGTCCCAAGCAGCGTCCTATCGTGTAGAGGATTTGGTCCAAATGGTGGAGATTGTCCTGTCGACCAAAAAGCGTCTACAATCCCATGCGAACCAGCAGTTGGCGCTGGAACACATGGTATTGCGGCTGCAGGGGGAATGATCCAATGACATATACAGTGATCGGTGTCCGCTTCAAAAAAGCGGGCAAGATCTATTATTTCGACCCGGGCTCGCTCCCGGTGAAGCTGCACGACCACGTGATCGTCGAAACTGCACGCGGCATCGAATACGGGCAGGTGGTGATCGATAAAAAAGAAGTCACGGAAAACGACGTGATTTTGCCGCTGAAGAAGGTGATCCGGATCGCCGACGAGAAAGATGCCGAACAGGTCGAATACAACAAGCAGCTGGCGAAAAAGGCGCGATCCATTTGTCTGGAAAAAATCCGTGACCACCAGTTGCAAATGAAGCTGGTCGATGTGGAATACACGTTTGACCGCAACAAGGTGATCTTTTACTTTACGGCCGACGGCCGCGTTGATTTTCGCGAACTGGTGAAAGATCTGGCGGCTGTCTTCCGGACGCGGATCGAACTTCGACAAATCGGCGTCCGCGACGAAGCGAAACTGCTGGGAGGAATCGGGCCGTGCGGCCGGATCCTTTGTTGTTCCTCGTGGCTCGGCGATTTCGATCCGGTCTCGATCCGCATGGCGAAAGACCAGAACCTGTCGCTCAATCCGTCGAAAATCTCCGGTCTGTGTGGCCGTTTGATGTGTTGCCTGAAATTCGAAAACGATGCCTACGAGCAAGTTACCGGATAAGGTGGGGAGAAAGCCATGGACAAACAAGCCGTGTTTGCCCAAGTGGCTCATTTGGAGGAACGAATCGGGGAACTCTACGGGGAACTGGGGAGCCTGAAACAGAAAATTATCGAACTTTTGGAAGAAAATTCAAAACTGCAAATTGAAAATGAACACCTGCGGAATCGGATGGATCGCCAGTCCGGCAAATCGGGAGAGATCACGGTTTCGATCGGGGAAGGGTTTGATGCCCTGGCCCGTCTCTATCACGAAGGGTTTCATGTGTGCAACGTGCACTACGGCTCCTTGCGCACAGATGGCGACTGCCTGTTCTGTTTGTCGTTTCTCCGCAAATCCTGACCCGAGCAAAGATGGGCGAATTCGAGGTGTCCCGATTTGGATGCGGCTTATCGGCATCTGCGACATAACATCAAGTATTCGAATCTGCAGGGGATCTTCGGGGTCCTGTCGCTGAATCTGTACAATCCGTTTATCCCGATTTTTGCGATTAAAGTGCTGCACGCGTCCGAGCAACAGGTGGCCTGGTTGTCGTCGCTACCCGAGGTGACCGGCATTCTGGCGCTGATCCCGGGCGCTCTTTTTTTGGACCGGCTGGAACGGAAGCAGCGGATCACCGGTGTCACGTTGCTGACCGCCCGGTTTTTTCTTCTGCTGATTGCTTTGCTCCCGTTCTTCCCCGTCACCGGTCACGCGTTTTGGCTGGTCATCCTGGTGGCGTTGATGAATTTTCCCGTTTCGGTTGGGAATCTCTACTGGCAGGCGTTCATAGGCCGGTTGATTCCGCGGTTGGAAAGGGCGCGCGTGTTTGCCTATCGCAACCGGATCACCACAGGTGTGGGCATGTTGGCGACGATCGTGAGCGGGGTTGTGATCAGCCGATTTTCCAACAATCCGGCCTGGCCGTATCAGGTTTTTTTTCTGTTGGCGTTTGCGGCCGGGCTGCTTGAGGTATTTTATTTGTACCGGTTGCGGGAACCGGACTGCCAGTCAACGGCTGACGTGCCACAGCGGGAGAAAGGGTTCGCCGATGTAATGCGCGGCCTGGCGGAGGAGAAAAAATTCCTCTATTTTCTGGCGGCGTCCGTTTTGTTTCATTTCGGATGGCAGATGGCGTGGCCGTTGTTTAACATCTATCAGGTGGATGAGCGGTATGTGAACATGAACGCGCTGTGGCTGTCGATCGTTACGGTGGTGAACAGCCTGACGCAAATGCTGGCGTTCGGCCGCTGGGGACGGCTGGCGGAGCGTTGGGGGAACGGAAAAGTGTTGGTCGTTACCGGGATCGGCATGGCCTTGAATCCGTTCCTGTACATGTTCACCAGCAACGCCTGGGCGGTGGTGGCGATCAATTTTTTGATCGGCTTGTTTGTCGCGGGGTTTGTGCAAACCCTGTTCAATCGCCAACTGGATCTCGCCCCGCCTGACCACCGGGCTTTTTATCTCGCGATCCACGCGGTGGCGGTTGGCGTATCGGGCATCTTCGCGCCGATCGCCGGTGTGGCGATCTACAAAGCGGCGACGATGAACACGGCGTTTTTTGTGTCGGGGACGATCCGGCTGTTGGGAGCGTTCGCTTTTGGACTGGTGCTGCGGTGGGAGGTACGACAGATGCGGAGGGAATCACGTGGCATTTCGGCTTAAGCCGGGCGAACGGCTGGATGATCTGATGACGAAGGGACTTTGTTTGATCCAGAGCGATGAAGTGTTTGCGTTTTCGATGGACGCGGTGCTGCTCGCCCATTTTGCGACGGTTCGCCCGAATGATTCCGTGTTGGATCTGGGAACAGGAAACGGTGTGATCCCGATTCTGTTGACCACCCGGACCCGCCGCCCGCTGAAACGGATCGTCGGGCTGGAACTGCAGGAACGGCTGGCGGACATGGCACGGCGGAGCGTCGAAGGCAACGGGTTGCAGCATTTGATCGAAATCGTCCAGGGTGATTTGCGGGACGCCGCTTCCCTGTTCGGCTATGAAGAATTCGATCTCGTTACCTGCAATCCGCCGTACCGGCCAGTAGGACAAGGGGATCCGAATGCAAACGAATCGGTGCGGATCGCCCGGCATGAAGTGACATGCACGTTGCGCGATGCGGTACAAGCGGCGGCGAAGATGGTCAAATCGGGCGGCAAAACGGCGTTTGTCCATCGGCCGGACCGGCTGGCCGATTTGCTGCACGAACTGCGGTGCGCCCGATTGGAACCGAAGCGGCTGCGCCTGGTGCATCCGCGGCTGCAGCAAAGGCCGAACATCGTGCTGGTGGAAGCGATCAAAAACGGAAAACCTGATTTGCGGATCGATCCGCCTTTGATCATCTATGGGCCGGACGGCAACTGGACGCCGGAAATCGAAGCACTCTACAACGGCGGGAGGCGGAGCGATGAAGAGGATCTTTAGTTACCGAGAAGAAACGAAAGCAGGCACGTTGTTCCTGGTTGCGACACCGATCGGCAACCTGCAGGACATGACCTTTCGTGCCGTCGAGGTGCTGCGGCAATCGGCTGTGATTGCCGCTGAGGACACCCGGCAAACGCGCAAGTTGATGTCCTATTTTCACATCGAGGGCCCGCGACTGATCTCTTATCATGAGTATAATAAGCAGCGGGCGGCAGCGGAAATCTTGGCGATGCTTGAGCAGGGTCTGGCTGTGTCGCTCGTATCGGACGCCGGAACGCCCGGCATCTCGGATCCGGGGGAGGACATCGTACGGGCCGCCGTGGTGCGAGGATATAGGGTGGTGCCGATTCCGGGGGCCTGTGCGGGGATTGCCGCATTGGTGGCTTCCGGGTTGCCGACCGGGCAATTTTCGTTTGTCGGGTTTTTGCCGCGGGTGAGCAAAGACCGCAAACGGGAACTGGAGCGGTGGAACCGGCAGCGGGAAACGCTGGTATTCTATGAAGCCCCTCACCGGTTGCGGGAAACGGTGAACGACTTGTTGGACGTGCTCGGCGATCGGCAAGTGACGGTAGCCCGCGAGCTGACGAAAAGGTATGAGGAATTCGCCCGCGGTACATTGTCGGAGCTGGCGGAACTTCTGCAGACAGAACCGGCAAAAGGAGAATATGTGCTGGTCGTTGCCGGAGCCGGTGAAGCAGCAGCGGACGGACCGGATGAGGTTTGGTGGGCAAACCTGACGGCGGCGGCGCATGTCGAGCGGTTGGTCATGCAAGGCATGAGCAAAAAAGAGGCGGTCAAACAGGCGGCGAAAGATCGTGGTGTGCCGAAACGGGATGTGTATAACCAAGTGCTTGCTCAGGAACAAGAAAACCATTGAAACCGGATGGTCCGGATTTTCAATGGTTTTCCCGCACGCTTTATTGCGTCATCTCGCTGATGCAGTTGGGGCAGATGTTCTTGCCTTTGAAGTGCACGATTTCATCTGCCTGTCCACAGAAGATGCAGGCCGGTTCGTACTTCCGCAGAATGATGCGGTCGGAATCGACGTAGATTTCCAGTGCGTCTTTTTCGCCGATCCCCAAGGTTCTCCGCAATTCAATCGGAATGACGACGCGTCCCAATTCATCCACTTTTCGTACAATACCTGTTGATTTCACGAAATTCCTCTCCCCTTAGAAAAAACTACAAATATCGACACCCCTTATAAGGCAATCATACCAGTAATTCCCATAACCGTCAATAGGGAATCTTTAACACCTTTTTTCATATATAAATAACTTAAATTTATTTTACATCGGAACGGATCTGATCTGTAAGTTGTTATTCCGGCGCATGTAGGGTACAATAGTCTGTATCGATCAAGGAAAAATTTGCATTGTCCCGTCTCTCGTATGCCGGAGGGACTTTTTTGGATGTGGGGGATTCGAATGTCTCGACCAACGTTTTATATCACGACTCCGATTTATTATCCGAATGACAAGTTGCACATCGGGCACGCGTACACCACTGTGGCGGCCGATGCGATGGCCCGCTACAAACGGTTGCGGGGCTATGACGTGTTTTTTCTGACAGGGACGGACGAACACGGGCAAAAAATCGAACGCCGCGCCGCGGAAGCGAAGAAACACCCGCAGCAGTTTGTCGACGAAATCATCGCCTGGATCCAGGAACTCTGGAAAGAACTCGACATTTCGTACGACGATTTTATCCGTACGACGGAAGAGCGCCACAAAAAAGTGGTGCAGAAGATTTTTCAGCGGTTTTTGGATCAGGGCGATATTTACCTGGCGGAATACGAAGGCCTGTACTGCACGCCTTGCGAATCTTTCTGGACGGAGCGGCAGGCGCCGGACCGAAAATGCGCCGAATGTGGAAGGGAATTGGAACTCGTTCGGGAAAAGAGCTACTTTTTCCGGATGAGTAAATATGTCGACCGGCTGTTGAAGTACTACGAGGAAAATCCGGATTTTATCCAGCCGGAATCGCGCAAGAACGAGATGGTCAACAACTTCATCAAGCCCGGCCTGGAGGACCTCTGCGTGTCCCGCACGACGTTCGACTGGGGCATCAAGGTGCCAAACGATCCGGAACATGTGATTTACGTGTGGATCGACGCGCTGACCAACTATATCACAGCGCTGGGTTATCTGTCCGATGATCCGCAGGAACGGGCGAAGTTTGAACACTATTGGCCGGCCGACGTACATCTGGTCGGCAAGGAGATCATCCGTTTCCATACGATCTATTGGCCGATCATGCTGATGGCGTTGGGCCTGCCTTTGCCGAAGAAAGTGTTCGGCCACGGCTGGCTGCTGATGAAAGACGGCAAAATGTCGAAGTCGAAAGGCAATGTGATCGATCCGAAACTGCTGATCCACCGCTATGGGGTGGATGCGATCCGCTACTTTTTGCTGCGCGAGGTACCGTTCGGATCGGACGGAGTGTTCACACCGGAAGCGCTGATTCAGCGGATCAACTATGACCTGGCGAATGATCTCGGCAACCTGTTAAGCCGGACGGTGGCGATGATCGAGCGGTATTTTGGCGGGGTGATTCCGGCTGCAACCGGTATCAACGGGCTGGAAGAAGAGTTGCGGCAGCTTGCCGTTGCGACGGTTGACAAGGTCGAAGAAGCGATGGAAAAAATGGAGTTTTCGATCGCTCTGACGGCCATCTGGCAATTGATTTCGCGGACGAACAAATACATTGACGAGACGGCGCCGTGGAATCTGGCGAAAGATCCGGTGCAAAGAGAGCGGCTGGGTGCCGTGTTGTATCATCTGGCGGAAACGCTCAGGATCATCTCGATTTTGATTCAGCCGTTCATGACCCGTACGCCGCAAGAGATGTGGCGGCAACTGGGGATCGCGGAGGGGACGCTCACCGCTTGGGACAGCACTCGCCGGTTTGGCTTGTTGCAAGCGGGCACTCGTGTGTCCAAGGGAGACCCGATTTTCCCGCGGCTTGATTTGAAAGCGGAAGTGGAGCTTATCGATTCCGCGACCGGGGCGAACAAGCAGCCGACCGGTCCGCAAGTCACGCCGCAGCTGACGGATGCGAAAGAGACGGCAGCCGCTGAAGTGACCGCGAAAGTGGCGGATGAAGAGTCCGCTTTGATCACGATCGACGATTTTAGCAAAGTCGAGTTGCGGGTGGCGCAGGTGATCGAGGCGGAGAAGATCGAGAAGGCGGATAAGCTGCTGAAATTGCAGCTTGATGCGGGAAATGAAAAGCGGCAGGTGGTGTCCGGCATCGCGAAACACTACAAGCCGGAGGAGTTGATCGGGCAAAAGGTGATTTTGGTCGCCAATCTGAAACCGGTCAAACTGCGCGGCGTCGAATCGCACGGCATGATCCTTGCCGCCTCGGAAGGCGAACGGCTGGTGCTGGCTACCGTGTCGGCCGACATTCCGAACGGGGCGAAAGTGAAATAGTACCCCGCAAAGTGACGAGGGATGTTGCGGCGGGATGTGGCGCCCGGGCAGGAAGGCCGCAGTCATGCAGTGAAAGCAGGTGTTGGAGATGCTGTTTGATTCGCATTGTCACTTAAACAGCGATCAGTTCGACGAACATGATGTATTGGAGATGATTCATACCGCGCGTGACCAGGACGTGGTGCAGATTCTAGTACCCGGGTATGATCTTGCGTCGTCCCAGCGGGCGGTGGAACTGGCCGACAGTTGGCAAGGGCTGTATGCGGCAGTCGGGATCCATCCGAACGATGCGGCACAGGCCACGGAAGAAGCGTATGAGCAGCTTCGGGAGTGGGCAAAACTGCCGCAGGTGGTGGCGATCGGCGAGATCGGCCTCGATTACCATTGGGAAACGACGCCGAAAGAAGTCCAGTTTGAAGTGTTTCGCCGGCAAATCCGGCTGGCGAAAGAGGTGAACCTGCCGATCATCATTCACGACCGCGAGGCGCATGGCGACATCGTGCAGATATTGCGGGAGGAGGGCGCGCAGGAAGTCGGCGGGATCATGCACTGCTTTTCCGGCTCCTGGGAGATGGCGAAGGAATGCATGAACATGAACTTTCTGATTTCGTTTGGCGGACCGGTCACGTTCAAGAACGCTAAACGGCCGCAGGAAGTGGCCAGCAAAGTGCCGCTCGATTACCTGCTGGTGGAGACCGATGCGCCTTATCTCACGCCGGAGCCGTATCGCGGTAAACGCAATCAGCCGCTCTACGTCCGGCACGTGGCGGGAAAAATCGCCGAACTGCGCGGCATGGAATTTGCGGAAATCTGCAAAATTACATCGGACAACGCCGAGCGGATTTTTCGCGTTCGGAATCCGTTCGTCTCTTTGTAGGTGTTATGAAGATCAAGGAAATCATCGTAGTCGAAGGTCTGCACGACAAAGCGGCGATCGATCGGGCGGTCGCCGCGGACTGTCTCATCTCGGGCGGTTCCGCCGTCTCGGAAACGTTTCTGAAACAGGTGGAACGGGCGCAACGGGAGAGGGGCGTGATTATTTTTACCGACCCGGATTATCCGGGAGAGCGAATCCGCAAAATCATTGCCGCCAGGGTGCCGGGGTGCAAACACGCGTTTTTGCCAAAGGAAGAGGCGCTGGCCAACGGCGATGTCGGGATTGAAAACGCGTCGCCGGAAAGCATTCGCCGGGCGCTTGCATCGGTTCGCACCGAATGGGCCGGTACGGAAGAGCGGTTCACCTGGTTGGAGATGCAGGAGCGCGGTTTAACGGGACTGCCGCATTCGGCGGAGCTGCGCGATCGGCTGGGCCAAATTCTCGGGATCGGTCGCTGCAACGCGAAAACGTTCTGGAAAAGGCTGAACATGCTCGGCGTCAGCCGGGCCGAATGGGAAGCGGCGTGGAAACAACTCGGGTCGCAGGCCGAACCGCAACCGAACGGCGGGAGATAACCGCGGCCGGGATTGGACAGTTTCGAAAAAGGTGGCTTTGCATGAAACGGCTGGTGAATCCGTCGGTCACCCGCGAAGTGGTGGACCGGTTCCGTTTTCAATTCAAAAAACAGTTGGGACAAAACTTCCTGATCGATGCCAATATACTCGGCAAAATTGTCGAAGCAGCCGACCTATCGAAAGCGGACGGCGCACTGGAGATCGGTCCCGGCATCGGCACGCTGACCCAAGCACTGGCGGAACAGGCGGGAATTGTGGTAGCGGTAGAGAAGGATGACCGGCTGATTCCGATTTTGTCCGAAACGCTGCGTGAGTACCCGAATGTGACCGTTTATCATGCAGATGTGTTGGAAGCCGATCTGCACCGGCTGTTTGCCGAACGGTTTGACGGCCGCAAGGTGAGCGTGGTGGCGAATCTGCCGTACTATGTCACCACCCCGATCGTCATGAAATTGTTGGAAGAGCGCCTTCCGTTGCACGCCATCGTGGTGATGGTGCAAAAAGAGGTGGCGGAACGGATGGCGGCCGTCCCCGGCGGCAAGGACTACGGCGCCCTGACGATCGCGGTGCAATATTACACAGAGCCGGAAGTGGTGTGCCGGGTTCCGAAAACGGCTTTTTTGCCGCAACCGAATGTGGAATCGATCGTCATCAAACTGAAACTGCGCGACCAACCGGCGGTGCCGGTGCAGGACGAGCGGCTTTTTTTCAGACTGGTGCGGGCCGGATTTGCGCAACGGCGGAAGACGATCCTCAATAACCTGCAGCATTCTTTTTCGCCGGCCGGAGGCAAGGAAGTCATCATCCGGATGTTGGAGCGTGTGGGAATCGAACCGACGCGCCGCGGCGAAACGCTGTCGTTGCAGGAGTTTGCACGGCTGGCGGATGAATTTGCCCGATTGTCATAGGGCAGGTTCATCTGCCTTTTGTTTTCTCACATGCGGGCTTTGCTTTTTGCAAACTCTTAAAATAAAGAGACAGGAGTCAATCGGCAGTTGGCGAAATAAATAAAAAAGCGCATCAGGCACCGAATGTCGTGTAAAGCTTTGGTACAGCCCACATCCTGACCGATGGCAACGAATATGCTATAGAAAAGGGCGGTGGTCGCGTGCAGTTCCTCAATCCGACGAAAGGAACGCTGACGCTGGACGACGTGGTGGCAGACATTTGTGAGTTCGTGGGAACCGGGCCTGATGACGCGTACAAGGTGATTATCGGTTCCGATTCACAAAACCGATATGACCGGGGCATTACGATGTTTGTCACAGCGATCATCGTGCACCGTGTCGGCAAGGGGGCCCGCTATTACATTCATCGCAGACCTTCCCGCGAAATCCGGTCTTTGAAACAACGGATGTTCACGGAAACGTCTTACTCCCTGCTGTTGTGTCAGGAATTGTCCAAAAAGATTCCGCAAATCTGCGGCGATCACCTGGAGATTCATATCGATATCGGGGAAAAAGGCGCCACCAAATCGCTGATCAAGGAGATCGTCGGGTGGGTGACAGCTTCCGGCTACACAGCGAAGGTGAAACCCAACGCGTTTGGCGCCTCGAAGGTGGCGGACCGCTATACGAGATCGTTTGGATAAAGCGCGATCGGCCTCTGTTTTGAACTGATACCCTTTATGTAGACAGGTAAATTAAATCCTCTGAAGAACTTGTCTACATAGAGGGTGTTTTTATGTCCAAAAAAGGGTCTCGTCACCGGAAGCATTCACAAGAGTTCAAAGTGCAAATTGTTGAAAGTACATCCGTACCCGAACCCGGTTGGCGAAATTGGAGGGAGGTATGCGAAATGTCGAGTGATGATGCGATGGCTTTGGAACGGTGTCGCCACTCACTTAAGCGCATTGCTTGGCGGATTCAATACAGGGTGCGTTCGCAAAAAAACAGAGAGCTGTTACAGGCGGCCGAATCCCTGTGGGCGACCGGCAGTTTTGATCAGGCGGTGATTGAGAAGCTGCATGTCGAGCAACTGATCCATCAAATTCGGGAACCTAAGGGGAGGTACGTGGTGTGCCGGGTGATCCTGGACGGAATGACCGAAAGAGAAGTCGCCCAAGAGCTGAATGTATGCCAGCAGGCGGTGAACAAATGGAAGAAAAAAGGGCGCTGCAAATGTTGAAAACAGAATTTATCGAAATGATCCGCAGGGGAACCTTTTAAAACCACCACATGAGATGGGGTAAATTGGACGGGTCCGTGAAGGCCACTGCTCTGTCACGAATTGCCCGTCCCACAGGCGGCAGACCCGTTGAGAGGGGCTCCGAAGAACCCCAGGCCTGCAGGTGTGCGGAGGGTCACCGGTCTGCCGCTTGAACAGGTGCGATTTCTCCGATCCGCTGGCCCATTTGCACAAACTGCCCTTCCTGCAAATCATCCAACTGCACCATGCCCGGCTGGAACAGGCAGATGACGGTCGAACCGAACCGGAAAAGGCCGAGTTCCGCCCCTTTTTCCAAAGTAGGCCCGGCAACGGTTGCATGCGTCATGCGGCCATGCCGCACGTTGGTAGTGAGTTTTTCGTCGTACACCACCTGCACCGAACCGACGATGGTCGCTCCCACCTTGACGATCGCATATTCGCCGAACGGGGTGGCGATGTACGTCGTCAACCGTTCGTTTTTGGCGAACAGGCCCGGGATGTTGCGGACGCCGAACGGATTGACCGGGAACAGTGTGCCAGGAATGTAGGAATAGCCGGTGACGGTCCCTTTCAGGCAGGTATGAATGCGGTGGTAATCCCGCGGCGACAAGTAAATTGTCAAAAAAACTCCGCCTTCGTACGATTCGGCCTTTTGCCGATCACCCAGCAATTGTTCCAGCGAATAGCTGACTCCTTTCGCCTGTAACAGCGTGCCATTCCGAATCGGCCCCGATTGCGACACCACCCCGTCGACCGGCGATACCAGCACCCGCTCTCCTTCCGCGATCGGCCGGCATTCGCTTTTCAATTTCCGGGTGAAAAATTCGGTCAGCGTTTGATATGCCTCGAGCGGTTTTTCCGCTTGCTGCAAATCGATCTGAAAGTGGCGCGCGTAGATCGGAATCAGCCACTTGGACAGCCGACTGCCCGCGAACCGGCCTGCCAGGCGGGAAATCGCGTGGGTGGGGAGCAAACGCAGCAAGGTGAGTCGAAAACGGTCGTTCATGTCGATATCCTCCGATTGGCTTGTACAATTTCCAATATATCGGTCCGGGCACCTGCATGCAAGCATGCGGCCGGAGGAGCCTGGACGACGGAACCGACAGCCGGGCGGGCAGCCGCTTTGGGAACCTGCGCGAAGAAACCTGCGGGGCGGCCAGGAGGTATCGCCGCGAAGAGGAGCGGGAATTTTCACGCAAAAAACATGAAATTGCGGAAGGGATTTACCGGGCGAAACCGAATTCTCTAGACAGCGGGCGATACGCCTTTGCTACATCCAATTCCGATAGGGGGACATACTATGTGAGTAGGAAGTTGGTCATTCCGGAGCTATCACCTTTTCGTTTGGAAAATCATATTGTACTAGAAAAATGTAGCATGGCCGCATCGACAAATGGTACAATCGACTCGTTCTGACTTGACTTATCGGACGATCTTCGGTCCTGAAACAGGATGGTGTGACATGAAGTCGTTTTTGGAAGAACTGACAAAGATTCGGGGCGGCAAAAATCTGATTCTTTGTCATGATCAGGCGGACAGCGATGCGATCGGCGCTGCTTACGCGTTGTCCCGCTGGATCGGCGGCGATATTGGGGTTCCACAGGCGGTTGCCAGCCATACGAAAAAGTTGATCGAGGAACTCGGGATGTCGGTGATCCACGGACCCAACGTCTGCGACTATCCGAATATCGTAGTGGTCGACACCGCGCACGCCGCACAGTTGTGCGACACGAAGCCGCAGCACTTTTTTGTGATTGACCACCATCCGAACAATCATCTGATCGAAAAAGCGGACGCCGCGCTGTATGACACCGTGTCTTCCACGAGCCAACTGGTCTATCGGATGTTGCGGGAACTGCAAGTGCCGATCGACAAAAAAATGGCGCTCGCCCTGTGCGCTGGCATCCTGACGGATACGATCCATTTCCACCGGGGAGATGCCGAGGCGTTCCAGGCGTTCGGCGATCTGCTGCAGATCGGCGGCTTGCGCTATCAGGATGTGCAGAACCTGTATATCGTGGAAGACCGGCGGCATCGCAGCGCGATCATCGACTCGGCGCTGACTGCGCGAAAGTCCACGTTTGGTGGCTACTACATTCTGGTGGCGGAAGTGGACACCAACATTCCGACCTATGCCGCGCGGGCGCTGTTTGATTTGGGAGCGGACGCGAGCGTTGTCGGCTACCGCAATGGCCAGGAAGTGGAAGTCCGCATGTATTTGCGCCACGAGTTGCTGGAAAATTGCGGGATGCAGGCGCACGATGTGTTCCGCAGCGCCCCGTCGATGAAAAAGGGAAAAACGTGGGGCTACTCGCTGTTCGCCGGGTTTCGCAGCGATCATGCACAGCTCGACCTGATTTTTGATGAGATCCTGCGCGTTTTCCATGACCGGTTGACCGAATAGGTCGCATGGCGGCGACCGCCGTGGTGCCGGTGATCCTGTTGTGCACCGGACAGTTGGTCGCGACATACGATATCCTAGTTGAGTTGCGGAGGGATGCGTATGTGGAGGGTCGGTGACCGGGTTGCCCGTAAATCATATGGCAAAGACGTTTTTTTTATTATCATCGATGTCGATCCCGCGACGCGGATTGCCACGTTAAAGGGCATGGAAGTACGGCTTTTGGCAGACGCTCCGTTCGAAGATCTGGAGCGGGTGGCGGATGCGGAATGGCAGTCCTACATGCTGCAGCACTCGCGCCAGGAGGCGGACAGCCTGCGCTTGATCCGGATGCGGCGGCTGGTGGACAAGGAGAAGCAGATGCTTCGCTCCGGGATCAAATTGCAGGAGGGCAAGGAGTTTTACGAACGTCCGGGGCGGATTCTCCATCTTGATGGAGACGGCTCTTATCTGAATAAATGTATGCTGTTTTACGAGGAATTGGGGCTGCAGGCGAACGGCCATCACGTCAGTGAATCGCGGATGGCCGAGGTGTTGCCCCATTTTCTTGAAGCGTACCATCCTGACATTCTGGTGATCACCGGCCATGACGGACTGATTCGGAAAGGTCAGGATGACATGAACCTCTACAATTACCGGAATTCGGAAAATTTTATCAAGGCGGTGCAAGTGGCCCGCAAGTATGAACGAAGTCTCGATGAACTGGTGATCTTTGCCGGGGCTTGCCAGTCTCACTATGAAGCGATTTTGGACGCCGGTGCCAATTTTGCCTCGTCTCCGAAGCGGATCCTGATACACGCCTTGGACCCGGTGCTGGTTGCCGAAAAAATCGCCTATACCCCGATCAATCAAACCATTAACATTTATGACATCGTCCAATCGACGATTACCGGCACGGAAGGGCTGGGAGGGCTCGAGTCAAGGGGGAAATTCCGGCTGGGACTGCCGCGAAGTTCGCGCTGATAGGGAAAATGAAATACAGTGGAAAATTGGGAAAATTGGAACTTTGGGTGTTGGACGGGTGAAAAAAATCGAATCAGGCGACAAAAGCCCCATTGACAAGGATTTGAAAGCGTTGCTATAATATTTGACTTGATTTGACATAACCTATTTCCGGTGATATACTTGTCATGGAAAGAGGTGGTGTCGAATGGCAACGAAAAACCCTCTCAGCGAGATTAAACGGAATCTCGACGGATTTATCGGAGAGAGAATCTTGCTTCGGGCCAACGGAGGGCGTCGCAAGACGATCGAACGGATGGGTGTGCTTGAGGAAACGTATCCGTCCGTTTTCGTTGTGAAGCTCGAGAACAACGGCAACTCTTTTAAACGCGTGTCTTACAGCTATGCGGATATCCTTACGGAAACCGTCGAACTGACGGTCTGCAGAGATAATGAACACATCCGGGTTACTTACGTACAGGGATAATATCGATAGGAGTATGGGGAAATGCTTCCGGCAGCGGAAGCATTTTTCTTTTGCCATTGTTTCATACTACTGGTGTACGCCACAGCCAAGGAGGCGATGACGATGGCTCGACGCCGCGGGATCATGTCGGACGAGTTGAAAGTGGAATTGGCCAAGGAACTCGGCTTTTATGACACTGTTCAACAGGAAGGCTGGAAGTATATCCGGGCCGTGGACGCGGGGAACATGGTCAAGCGCGCGATTGAGATTGCGGAAGAGGCGATGGCCAAACAAAATCGCTAACCGACTCCTGAAAGGCGTACCCGGACCAGGGCATGCGCCCTGGTTTTCCATCTGCATGAATATCCGGAATTTCCTTGGGTGAAGCTGAATTTTATGATTCTGTTTGAAGGAGGCGCAAAACGGTGAGTCAAACCCCCGGTCCATTGGTGGTCATCGGCGGGGCGGAAGACAAGCAGGGGGAGTGCCGGATCCTGCGGGAGTTTGTCCGTTTGGCTGGAGGCGCTCACGCCCGCATTGTCGTGATGACCGTTGCGACGGAGTTCCCGTTGGAAGTCGGGGCTCAATACCTGGAAGCGTTTGACCGGATTGGTGTGGAGGATGTGCGAACATTTGACGTTTCCAACCGGGAAAATGCGAACGCCCCCAGTGCAGTGAAAGCGATCGAACAGGCGACCGGCGTTTTTTTCACTGGCGGCGATCAGGTTCGCATCACCAGTCTTTTGGGCGGTACGAAAATCGATACGCTGCTGCACAAACGGCACCAAGAAGGCATGGTATTGGCAGGAACCAGCGCGGGCGCTTCGATGATGTCCAACACGATGATCATCGAAGGCGTGCCTGAGACCAACCCGCGGATCGGCATCGTGGATATGGCGCCCGGCATGGAATTTATCTCGGGTGTGGTGATTGACCAGCATTTCGCCCAACGGGGGCGGCTCGGACGATTGTTGTCGGCCGTCGCACAATATCCCCATCATTTGGGAATCGGGATCGATGAGAATACCGCGTTTGTCCTGCAGGATGACGAATTTGTGGTGATTGGGGCCGGGGCGGTCACCGTGATCGATGCGGGCGCCCTTACATACTCGAATTTGCCCGGATTGCGAAAAAATGACGACCTAGCGTTGTGCGGCGTTACCCTGCACGTGCTGCCGGGCGGATACCGGTTCAACTTGCGGGATCGGGTGCCGGTGATCGATCAAAACTCTGACAAGGCAGACAGAACGAGGAGCTGACAGAATGAAAATCGGTGAGATTCGGACTTTGCCGGGTCCGAATATCTATAATCATAAACCTGTTCTCTTGATGAAGCTGTACCTGGAAGAGTTGACGGAAGTCGAAAGTTACCAGGTTCCCGGTTTTATCGAGCGATTGTTGAAATTCTTGCCTGGAGTTCGTGATCATCATTGCGCCAAGGGCCGTCCCGGCGGATTTGTCGAACGGTTGTACGGCGGTACCTACTTCGGGCACATTGTTGAGCATGTGGCGCTTGAATTGACAGAGCTGGCCGGGATCCCTGCCTACTACGGCAAAACGTTGTATGCGGGCGGACCGGGGATTTACGATGTGGTAGTGGAGTACAAGGCGGAACAAAGCACCCGCTTTCTGCTGCAAGCGGCGGTGGAACTGGTGGACGCCTTGATCAAAGGAAGACCGTTCCCGTTGGAAGAACGGATCGAACAGGCGAAACGCATCGCGGCGGAAACAGAGCTGGGCCCCAGCACGCGGGCGATCGTGGAGGCGGCGGAGCGGCGGGGGATTCCCTGGATACGGCTTAACCAGGGCAGTTTGGTGCAACTGGGCTACGGGAAGCACCGCAAGCTGATCCAGGCGACGATCGGTGACCAAACCCGTGCGATCGCCGTCGATATTGCAAGTGACAAAGGGTTGACGAAACTCCTCCTGGAAGAGGCATCCATTCCGGTACCGCGCGGAAAGATCGTTCGGACTCAGGAGGAAGCGGTCGCCTTTTTGCAGGAAGTCGGGGCGCCAGTGGTGGTGAAACCGCTAAATGGATGCCAAGGCAGAGGGGTATCCCTCAATCTCACCACCCCGGCGGAAGTGAAACAGGCGTACGAGATAGCCCGCGAGTATGCGACCGACGTGCTGGTGGAAGAGTTTTTTCGCGGCAGACATTATCGGGTGCTTGTGATCAACGGCCAGGTGGTGGCTGCAAGCGAACGGATTCCGGCGCATGTGGTGGGGGATGGGGCCCATACGATCGGGGAACTGATCGAACTGGCCAACCGGGACCCGCTTCGCGGGGACGGCCATGAAAAGCCCCTGACCCGGATTGAGATCGATCCGATCCTGGTGGCCTATGTCCGCAAATCCGGCCGCCGTTTGCAGGATGTTCCGGCGGAGGGGGAGGTGGTTTTTTTGCGGGAGAGCGCGAATCTTTCCACCGGCGGTACGGCGAAGGATGTGACCGGCAACGTGCATCCGGAAGTGGCGAGGTTGTGCAAGCGGACAGCGAGGGTGATCGGACTCGATATTTGCGGAATCGACCTGGTCCTGCCCAATATCGGCGAGCCGCTGAAAACCGGGGAAGGCGGCGTGATCGAAGTAAACGCGGCGCCCGGCATCCGCATGCACCTGTTCCCGAGCGAGGGGGAAGCGCGCGATGTCGGGGAGGCGATCGTCGAGATGCTGTACCCGGCCGGTTCGCCCGCGAGGATTCCGATCGTGTCGGTGACGGGCACGAACGGAAAAACGACCACCACCCGCATGATCGGGCACATTTTGGCCGCTACCGGCAAGAAGGTTGGGATGACGACCACAGACGGCATCTTTATCGCCGGGGAATGTATCGCGAAAGGGGATATGACAGGCCCGCGCTCGGCAAGAACGGTCTTGTCCGATCCTACTGTCGAGATCGCGGTGTTGGAGACGGCCCGCGGCGGCATCGTCCGGGCGGGGCTCGCTTACGATTGGTCGGACGTCTCGGTGATTACCAATATCCAACCGGATCATATCGGGCAGGACGGAATCGAACAGATCGAAGACCTGGTGCATATCAAGTCGTTGCTGGCGGAACGCGTGTGCGAAGGGGGCATCCTGGTGCTGAACGCAGATGACGAACATCTGGCCCGCTTGATGGAGATCCCTCGCGTCCGCAAAGTGAAAAAGCAGGTCGTCTATTTTTCGCTGTACGCGAACCATCCGCTGATCAAACGGCATCTTGCGGTGGGCGGCACGGCCTATTATGCCAAACAGGGCTGGATTGTGGAAGCGGTCGGACACAGCGAACGCGAAATTGTCAGAGCCGCCGATATCCCTGTCACCATGAGCGGAACAGCAGAGTTTCACGTGGCGAACGCGATGGCCGCGATCGCTGCCTGCAGAGGGTGCGGGATGTCGCGGGAAAGGATCGCGGCGGCGATCAAAAGTTTTCGCAGTGATTGGCACAATCCGGGACGGACGAATCTGTTCCGGGTGGGAGGCGGCTACGTGCTGGTCGACTACGGCCACAATCCCGATTCGTTCGAGGCGATCTGCCGGATGGCCGCCCGCTGGCACGGACGCAAGGTAACCGGCATCATCGGTGTACCGGGCGACCGCGACAATCGGATCGTGGAACAATCGGCCCGAGTCGCAGCAAGAGGATTCAGTCGGCTGATCATCAAGGAAGACCAGGATTTGCGGGGCCGCTTGCGGGGCGAAATCTCCGGTCTGATGGAGCGCGCGGCGAAGCAGGAAGTACCGGATCTGGACTGCGAGATCATATTGGATGAACGGGAAGCGTTGAGCAAGGCGCTGCAGCAGATGGAAAACGGGGAGATCGTGGTCGTTTTTTACGAAAAGCTGGAACCTGTACTGGAACTGCTGAAGCGAGCCGGGGCGGTGCCCGTCTCGACGATTGGCGGATTGGTGCAGCAGTTGAGCATTGCCAAGCTTTGACTGGGCAAGAACCATCCTTGCTTGTGGGAGGATGGTTCTTTGTTTATGATGGTGTAAGAATGTGGAGCAGGCGGTGGAGTTGTGATTCGGGAAAAAGCGAAGGCGAAGATCAATTTGACGCTTGACGTGCTGTATAAACGGCCGGATGGATATCACGAAGTGGAAATGGTGATGCAAACGGTCGACCTGGCAGATCATCTGGTGTTCGAAGCGCGGGAGGATGACCACATCACGCTGTCATGCGGGGTGTCCTACATCCCGTTGGACTGCCGCAACCTGGTCTATAAGGCGGCCGTTTTGTTGCGCGAGCGCTTTGGCATCCGCAAAGGGGTGCATATTGCGATCGACAAGCAGATCCCGGTGGCCGCCGGACTTGCCGGCGGTTCCAGCGATGCCGCCGCGACGCTGCGCGGCCTCAATCGGCTGTGGGAGCTGGGGCTTACGCCGGACGAGCTGGCACAATTGGGGGCGGAGATCGGCTCGGATGTGCCTTTTTGCGTGTATGGAGGAACGGCAATCGCGCGGGGGCGAGGCGAAATGATCGAACGGCTGCCGGCTGCCGGCCCGCTGTGGGTGGTGCTGGTCAAGCCGCCGATTGCTGTCTCAACTGCCGACGTGTACCGCAACCTGAAGGTTGACGAAATCGTCATCCATCCGGACGCCAACGGCATGGCGCAGGCTTTACGGACGGGGGACGTAGAGCGTATTGTGAGCCACCTCGGCAACGTGTTGGAACAGGTGACGTTCCGATTGCATCCGGAAGTGGCAAGGCTGAAACAGCAAATGGTCAAGTTCGGAGCGATGGGGGCCCTCATGTCCGGGTCCGGTCCCACCGTGTTCGGCATCACGGATCGGGAGAGCCGCGCGCAACGGGTGTATAACGCGCTGCGGGGGTTTTCCAAGGAGGTGTACCTGACGAGATTCTTATAGAAGAATTTGGGCAAAATGGGGTATGGGGAGTGATACCATGTTAGCTTGTGTTCTCGCCGGCGGTGAACAGACGGGCTTCACTCCGGAAGGAAAAGCGTTTGCCCGAATTCACGGAAAACAGATGATCGACTACGTGGTGGAGGCTCTCGCGGGCGCCTCGGGAATCGACAACATCATCATCGTGCAAGAGCAGGGGCGGTTGATTGACGGTGTTGCGACCGCTTTGAAGCAAAGCCCCGATCCGAGTGAATACCTGTTGATTGTCACCTGCGACGTCCCGTTTCTGACATCGCAGGCGGTGGAAGATTTTCTTGATCGATGCCGGTCGGATGCAGACTTGTATTACCCGATCGTGGACAAGCGGGTGCATGAACAGCGTTTTCCCGGTGTACGCCGGACGTTTGTAAAACTCAAGGACGGAACGTTTACGGGCGGCAACCTGTTTCTTGTGAAGCCGGCCAAACTGTTGCCTCTTTTGGAGCGGGTGGAAAGATTGCTGGAACTCCGCAAGAGTCCGCTGGCGCTGTCAGCCGAATTGGGGCTGCGGTTTGTGTTCAGCCTGTTATTTTCAAAATTGACCGGGATGCTGACGATCGAACGGCTGGAAAGCCGCGTGGCGGAACTGTTCCAGATCGATGCGCGGGCCGTTATCTCCCCCTATCCGGAAATCGCCAACGATATCGACCGCCCCGACGATCTGCGGTGGGCGCAGAAAATGCTGTCAGGGTAAGCGGCTGCGGCACCTGTTGCTGTTACGAAAATTGTGGTATTATTTGTGTTAAATGTTCGTGTTTTCTGGGGGTAAGCGGCTTGCGTAGAAGCGAACGTATCGTGCGATTGACACAAACCTTGCTGGAACAACCGTATCGCTTGCTGTCCCTGACCGAGATGGCGGAAAAATTGGGCTCCGCCAAATCGTCGTTATCGGAGGATCTGGCGATCATTCGGGACGTGTTGCTGAAGGAAGGCACCGGCTCGCTCGAAACGCAAGCAGGGGCGGCTGGCGGCGTCCGCTACATACCGGGCATCCCGTCGCGGCAGATGACCGATTTTGTGGCGGAGATGTGCAGGCTTTTGGCTGATCCGGACCGGATTTTGCCCGGCGGCTACCTGTATATCTCCGATATTTTGGGCAGGCCGGATGTGCTGGACAGGGCAGGCCGGATTTTTGCCCATGTATTCTCCGGGGCTGGCGCCGAGTACGTGCTGACGGTGGAAACAAAAGGAATTCCGCTGGCGGTGTCGACCGCTCGCTATCTGCACGTGCCAACCGTGGTTGTCAGGCGGGATCATCGGGTGACGGAGGGGTCGGCCGTCTCGATCAATTATGTGTCAGGTTCCCGGCGCATCCAAACGATGTCGTTGTCCCGACGTTCGCTGCCGGAGCATTCCAAGGTGTTGATCATCGATGATTTTATGAAAGCGGGCGGAACAGCGAAGGCCATGACCGACATGATGAAAGAGTTCAAGGCGGAGGTGGTCGGAGTCGGCGTGTTTATGTCCACTTCCGAGCCGGTGCCGAAACTGCTCGACGATTACGTGGCGCTCACCGTGTTGTCGCAAGTCGACGAATTGACCCGGGAAATTCACGTCGTACCGGGCAATTTTCAGCTCGCACGAAAGGAGAATTCGGATGGATAAGAAAATCATTTCCACCACTCAGGCGCCGGCGGCGATCGGTCCCTATTCGCAGGCGGTGCAAGTCGGCAACCTGCTGTTTACCTCCGGTCAAATCCCGCTGACCCCGGAAGGGGAACTGGTGACCGGCGATATCGAGGCGCAAACCCGCCAAGTGTTCAAAAATCTGGAGGCGGTGCTGCGCGAGGCGGGCTGTACGTTCCGGGATGTCGTGAAAGCGACCGTCTTTATCGCGGATATGAACGATTTTGCGAAAGTGAATGAGGTGTACGCCGAGTATTTCGGCGACAACCGCCCGGCTCGCTCGACCGTGCAAGTTGCCCGCTTGCCGAAGGATGTGGGCGTGGAAATCGAACTGATCGCCGTCCGCGCGTAAAAAATAGAATCGGCGACCTGCAAGCACAACCGTCCGCGGTTGTGCTTTTTGTCACTTAAAATCGATTTATGTCGGGAAAAATTTATTCGTCTATTTTTATTTTTTCGACAGGAAAAATCAATCGGTTATCGAATATATGAGGCAAGGGGCATAACATCGAGAAAGGGGTTGCCAGAGGGTGCAAATCACCGATGTACGACTGCGCAAAGTGAACACGGAAGGACGCATGAAAGCGATCGCTTCGATCACGATTGATCATGAGTTTGTGATTCATGACATTCGTGTGATTGACGGAAACAACGGACTGTTTGTGGCGATGCCAAGCAAGCGCACGCCGGACGGAGAGTTCCGGGACATCGCCCATCCGATTTCATCGGAAGCCCGGCAGAAAATCCAAATGGCGATCCTGGACGTGTATCACCGGGCGGAGGAAGTGCAGGAAGGGGCATAACAGGAAAAATCGGCCATTCCGGATCCCGCAGGAGTTTTCTTGCGGGATCATTTTTGTTCGGGTACAATGAGGGGTGGATTCTAGACGGAGAAGGACGGAGGAATCGTTTACAATGTCAATTACGGCCATTGTCCTGGCTGCAGGCCTTGGCACCCGCATGAAATCCCAAATGCACAAGGTTCTCCATCCGATATGCGGGAAACCGATGATTCGCCACCTGTTGGATGCCCAACAAGCGGCCGGCATCTCCCGCCGGATTGTGGTGATCGGGAGTTTCGGGGACCAGCTGCAAGCGGCGCTGCAAGGCGAAGTGGAATTTGTGTGGCAAGCGGAGCAATTGGGAACCGGACATGCGGTGATGCAGGCGGTTCCTTTGCTGGAGGGAGAGGACGGAATCACGCTGGTTTGCAACGGAGACACGCCGTTAATCACTGCCGGGAGCCTGACGCAACTGATCGCACTCCATCGGGACCAGCAAGCGGCCGCGACGGTGCTCACCGGCGTTGTGGACAACCCGTTCGGATATGGCCGCATCATTCGGGGCGAAGACGGTTCGGTCTTGCGGATCGTCGAGGAAAAAGACGCGTCTCCGAACGAAAAAGCGGTTCGTGAAATCAACTCGGGAACTTTCTGTTTTGATACCCGCTCGCTGGTCGAAGCGTTGAAATCGCTGACCAACGAGAATGCGCAAGGGGAATACTACCTGACGGATTGTCTGGACATCCTGCGGCGTCAAGGAAAACGGGTCGCCGCCTGCTGCGTTGAGGATGCGGACGAAATTCTGAATGTGAATGACCGGGCGCAGCTGGCGATGGTGGAAAACATCCTGCGCGAAAAAATCCGGCTGCAGCATATGAAAAACGGTGTCACACTGGTGGATCCGGCAACTGTCTACATCGATACGGACGTTGTAATCGGAGCCGATACGATCCTTCATCCCGGTACGATTTTGACGGGCAACACCACAATCGGCAGGGGGTGTGTGATCGGTCCGTATACGCAAATTCACAACAGCACGGTTGGGGATGAGAGCGTTGTCATGCAATCGGTGCTGCTCGATTCGACGTTTGGTACGCACGTCCAGATCGGGCCGTTCGCCTATGTCCGTCCCGGTTCGTCGGTGGCTGACAAAGTGAAAATCGGCGATTTTGTCGAAGTGAAAAATTCCAGAATCGGCGAAAGCAGTAAAATTCCCCACCTGTCCTACATCGGGGACGCGGATGTGGGAGCCGGAACGAATATCGGGTGCGGAACGATCACCGTCAATTACGATGGCGTTACCAAACACCGCACGGTTGTCGGCAACAACAGTTTTATCGGCTGCAACACCAACCTGGTGGCGCCGGTGATGGTTGGCAACGATGCGTACGTAGCGGCAGGCTCCACCATCACCGACGATGTGCCGGATGGAGCTTTGGCGATCGCACGGGAAAAACAGGTGGTCAAAGAGGGGTACAAGTCGAAATTAGAGGCCAAGTTGCGCGAGCGGGGCCCAAAAAAGTGAGGGGTTATTGGTGTATCGGGATAAAAAGCTGAAAGTGTTCACGTGCAACGCCAACCCGGAGTTGGCAAAAGAAATCGTGCAGCATCTGGGAATCGAACTGGGCGTTTCGCATGTGACCCGTTTTTCCGACGGCGAGGTTCGAATCAAACTGGAAGAAAGCGTGCGCGGCTGTGACGTGTTCGTCATCCAACCGACCTCCGCTCCCGCCAATGAGCATCTGATGGAGCTACTGATAATGGTCGATGCGCTGAAGCGGGCGTCGGCAGCCGGGATCAACGTGGTCATCCCGTATTACGGGTATGCCCGCCAAGACCGGAAAGCGCGGGCGCGCGATCCGATCACGGCCAAGCTGGTGGCGAATCTGGTCCAGACTGCCGGCGCCACCCGCGTGGTGACGATGGACCTGCATGCGGGGCAGATTCAGGGATTCTTTGACATCCCGGTCGATCACCTTTATGCAGAGCCGATTTTGGCTGACTATTTCAAGAGCAAAAATCTGCAGGACGTGGTCGTCGTGTCCCCCGACATGGGGGGCGTTACCCGGGCTCGCAGCATGGCGGAACGGCTCGGTGCTCCGATCGCGATCATAGACAAACGCCGCCCGGAACCGAACGTGGCCGAAGTGATGAACGTGATCGGGAACATTGAAGGAAAGACCGCGATTATGATCGATGACATCATCGATACGGCGGGAACGATTACGCACGGGGCGAAAGCGCTGATTGAACTCGGTGCGCGCGAAGTGTATGCGTGCTGCACACACCCTGTTTTTTCGGGTCCTGCCATCCGGCGCTTGAACGATTCTGTCATCAAGGAAGTCGTGGTGACCAACTCGATTCCGCTGGCCGACGAAAAGCGTTCAGCCAAAATCGTCGTCCGTTCCGTGGCGAAGTTGATCGCTGACGCGATCCTGCGAATCCACAACGAAGAATCGGTTTCCCTGCTGTTTGAATAGGTGCAAATCCACTCCGCGGTTGGATGTTCGCTTGGCACCGGGCATCCAGAAGTCTGTCGCGGTGCCGGGCGATTCGATCCGGCTGCGGAGTTATCTTGTTCTCTCCCCCTCCCCGAATCCTCACAGAATTCTCCGAAACGCGTTTGAACTCCCTGCAAAATGGATATCGCTATAGGGAATGGAACAAACTGAGACGAACGACGTTGGAGGGATTGGAGTGGAACAAGTTGCGATTCGAGGCAGAATTCGCACCAAACTGACGAAGGGGGAGCGAAACCGGATTCGCCGTGAGGGAGGGGTGCCGGCCGTGCTGTATGGCCGGAATGTCGAATCCACCCCGATTTCGATCGACGCCGACTCGTTCAAAACAATCGCCGCCCAGAACGGCCGTGGGCTGGTCGAATTGGACATTGAGGGAATCGGCCGGCACCACGCGATCATTCACCATATCGACCGCGATCCCTTGAATCGGCAGGTGCTGCACATCGATTTTCACGCAGTTTCTCTTGATGAGCCGGTTGACGTCGAAGTACCCGTATATCTAAATGGTCTGGAGGCAGTGGAGAAGCGGGGAGGGGTGATTCAGCAACAAATGCGGGAAGTGTTGGTGCGGGCGCTGCCGGTCGATGTGCCGGAGTATTTGGTGGAAGACATTTCGCACATGGACATCGGGAACAATTTGCGCGTGAAAGATCTGCAGGTTCCGGCAAAATGCGAGATCAAGTCCGACCCCGAGGAAGTCATTGTTTCCGTCATCGCAGCGAAAAATGCGCCGCCTGACACGGAAATCGAACCAAAGGAACCGGATTTGGTGCACGATACGGAAGGCGAGGGTGTGGGTGCGCACGAAGCACCTGGCGCCCACGACTGACACAGCGGAACCCCTTGATATCAGGTTTTGTTCGGGCTCGTTCATGCAACATCAGAAGCTTTTGACCCGCCTTTTTGGCGGGTATTTTTATTTTGGTGGAAATGCCGGGACTTTCTGCCTATGCAAAAATAATCCAAAAGTTTTATGGAATTTAAGGAAACCGGGCGTTTCGTACCTGTTTCCTAACGGTGCTTGCGATGTATTTTAGAGATAGGATTCGTTTCGACAGATTTCGTCAGTATTTGCGGAAGGAGGAATGAGAATGTCTCTGGATCCAAACGCTTTCGCATCTCTGGATTTGAATGCTCTTGCGCTAAAAGCCAAAACCTGTGAGGATGCGTTTCAGGAAACGTTGAAGCGCGTGGAACCGATGTGCCGCCGAATCGCTTATCGCTATGCGTGCTGGATGGCGGATCGGGACGAGATTTTTCAGTGGGCAAGGATTGAGGTCTGGAATGCAGTGAAGTCGTTTGAACCCGGCAAGATGTCATTCTTCTCTTATTGTAAACTGACAGTGGAGAATCACATCAAATCGCGGCTTCGCCGATTGTATGGACAAGCCAATGTGCCAAACCGGACGGCGATGCGGTTGGATGGTCCTACGGTAAACGAAGACGGCGTTGCCTGCGATACATCATATCTTGAGGGAGTTATCGAAAACCCCGGCAAGTCTACATATCAGATCCTGCTGCGCAAAGACTCCTTGCAAAACATTCGTACAATCCTGAAAAACGAAAACCTGACGCCGCTGGAGTACAATTGCCTGGTGCTGTTCTACTTTGAAGAATGCAGTCACCTGGAAATCCAGAATATTTTGGAACTTCCCAGTCGGAAAGCGGTCGATAACGCATTGACCCGCGTCCGTCGCAAGCTGGCGAAAAATCAACAACTGCAAGAGATTTTCGAAGTACTCAGCGCCCAGGCGGCGATGTGAGCAGCGATCTGAACAAACCTTCCGTAAGGGAGGTTTTTTTTCGCGCCAACGTTGCATCCTTCTGGCGGGAACGCTACTCTAGAAAAGGAGACCGACCAGCTAGGGGGATGGAGCGTGCGAATCGTAATCGGTTTGGGCAATCCTGGAAAAGAATATGAAGGTACCCGGCACAATGTGGGGTTTATGGTGATAGACGAGCTGGCGAACGCGCTCGGCATCGACGTGCGCAAAAGCAAGTGTCAGGCTCTGTACGGGGAAGGCACGTATCAGGGTGAGAAAATTGTGCTGGTCAAGCCGATGACCTATATGAACCTGAGCGGGCAAGCGGTGCGGCAGGTGTTGGATTGGTACAAGCCGGATGCAAGCGAATGGGTGGTGGTGTACGATGACATGGATCTTCCCTTGGGCAAAATCCGGCTGCGCGTCAAGGGAGGCGCGGGCGGGCACAATGGGATCAAGTCGATCATATCCTGTGTGGGAACGCAGGATTTTCTGCGGATCCGGGTCGGCATCGACCGTCCCGATCCGGGAGTCACCGTCGTCGATCATGTACTGTCCGCTTTTTGCAAAGAACAGCGCCCGCTGGTTGAACAGGCGATCCGGAACGCGGCGTCCGCTTTGCAAACCTACATCGAAGACAGCTTTCAAACGGCGATGAACCGTCACAATTCATGATGAATCGTTTACGTCCGACATTCGGCACCGGGTATCGCAGCTTCCCACCGCAGTGGAACAACGGGGTATGGTGAATCGCTTCCTCGTCCATACTAATGCAGAAGAAGATGGAGGAGGAATTTTTGTGCAATTCATCTATGTGTGCAGACATTGCCGATCGTATTTGGGCAGAGTCGATCACGGCCGGGTGGACGAAACGAGGCTCGGGTTCACTTCCTTGACGGCGGAAGAGCAGGCCGATATAATAACGTATAATTCGGATGAGGATGTTGCATACGTGAAAACGATTTGCGATTATTGCCAGGAAGCGATCGAAGCGCATCCGGAACTGGTGCTGCTGGAAAATCCGCTGCAATGAGAAGGCAAAGTCAAGAGCAGGAAGCCTAGGTCTTCGACCTTCAGGCTTTTTTGTACTTGTCAAAAATTGGAAACTAGCATCTATCAGTGACAAGCGGGAGATACCAGGCATTTTTCTGAGTGAGGCTTGGCAAATGCCAAGTTTTCTTGTTGTATGGAGGGGATAGTAACTTGCATCCGTTGGTTGATTTAATTCGGTCCGATCCGGATTTTCAGTCGATCCTGAAAGGGTTTGAAGGAACCTTGTCAGAACAGTGGGCGGCGGGAATCAGCGGTTCCGCGCGACATTTGTATATTGCCGCGTTGCGCGCCTGTTTGTTGCAGCCTTTGCTGATTGTCACGCACAATCTGCAGCAGGCCCAACAAGTCTATGAAGATTTGTCGGAACTGCTTGGCAGCGAGGAAGTTCATCTGTTTCCCGACCGCGAATTGTCCTATCTTGATATTCTGGCCTACTCTCCTGAACAGGCGGCCGCAAGGCTGGGCGTATTGGAGTCGCTTGCAAGAGGCAAAGCGTCCGTCGTGATCGCTCCGATTGCGGCTGTCCATCAGTCTTTGCCGGCTAAAGAAACTTTTGTTGGTGCTGCTATACATGTAAAGGTCGGCGATGAGATCCGCCTGGAAGAACTGATTGAACGACTGCTGTATTTGGGCTATGAGCGGGTGGAGATGGTTGAATCGAAAGGCGAGTTCTCGGTTCGCGGAGGCATCCTCGACATTTTTCCGCTGACGATGGACATGGGCGTGCGGATCGAATTTTTTGATATTGAAGTGGATTCGATCCGTCTGTTTGATCCGACCACGCAACGCTCCACCGAAAAATTGGACAGTGTGTCACTCTGGCCAATTCGCGAAATTCTCGTGCGGCCGGAACAGCTGCAGGCGTTGGCCGATGAACTGCAGCAGCGGCTGGAAGCGCACAAGAAAAAGATCCGCGACGCCTCGCTCGCGGAAAAATTGGATCAGCACATCAGCCGGGAAATCGAGCAAATGCGGGAGGGCATTCCGTTTTCCGGACTGATTCGCTATGCGCATCTCGTCGATCCGCAATCGGCCAATTTGCTCGATTACATGCCGTCAAACACGATTCTTGTATTGGATGAACCGACCCGCCTCCGGGAGTCGATTCAGATGCTCGAGAAGGAACAGGCGGAATGGGAGACGGCCGCGCTCGAACACGGCGAAATCCTGCCAGGCATCATCCCGGCTGTCGACCGCAGCAAGCTCTTTGTCGGCAAACGCTGGCGACGCCTCTTCTTGTCGCTGTTCCCGCGGAGCATTCCGGGTGTTCCGCTGCACCAACTGGTGAACATATCCGCCAAGGCGGGGCAGAACTTCCACGGGCAGATGCCCGTTTTAAAAGCGGAGCTGGAGCGCTGGCACCGGTCAAACGTGCGGGTTGTGTTTCTGGCCGCGAACGCGGAACGGGCGGAGCGTCTGCAACGGGTACTCGAGGACTACGGGATGCAGGCCGACCGGGTGAGCAGCCTTGCGGGGATAGGGAAGCGGCCGGTGATTTTGCAGGCCAATCTGGCGAACGGTTTTGAGCTGGTGTCGTTCAAGCTGGCCGTGATCACCGAGAACGAGGTATTTGCCGCCAAGCGCAAAGCGAAAAAAATGAAAGCGCTGTCCGATGCCCAGAAGTTGAAAAGCTACCAGGACCTGAAAGTGGGCGACTATGTGGTGCACGTCAACCACGGGATCGGACAGTACCTGGGGATCGAAACACTGGTCATTGACGGGAATCACAAAGACTACCTGCACATCAAATACAAGGGAAAGGACAAACTGTACGTCCCGGTCGAGCAGATCGACCTGATCCAAAAATATGTCGGGGCGGAAGAGAAGGAACCGAAGCTGTATTCGCTTGGCGGCAACGAATGGGCGCGGGTCAAGTCGAAAGTCCAGAATTCGGTGAAGGACATTGCCCAAGACTTGATCAAATTGTATGCCGCCCGGCAAGCGACGCCCGGCCATGCGTTTAGCCCGGACACCCATTGGCAGCGGGAATTTGAAGCGATGTTCCCGTATGACGAAACGCCCGATCAGCTGAAAGCGATCGAGGAAATCAAGAAAGATATGGAAAAGCCGCGGCCGATGGACCGGCTGCTGTGCGGAGATGTCGGCTACGGCAAAACGGAAGTGGCGATTCGCGCCGCGTTCAAAGCGGTGATGGACGGAAAGCAGGTGGCCGTGCTGGTGCCCACCACCATTTTGGCGCAGCAGCATTATGAAACGTTCAAGGAACGATGTGCCGGCTTTCCGGTGCGGGTGGAAGTGGTTTCCCGCTTTCGCACGCAAGCGCAGATGAAAGAGGTGACGAAGGGGCTGGCGGACGGAACGGTCGACATCGTGATCGGCACCCACCGCCTGTTGAACAAGAGCATCAAGTTCAAGGATCTCGGTCTTTTGATTATCGACGAGGAGCAGCGGTTCGGAGTCACCCACAAGGAAAAAATTAAACAGTTGAAAAATCATATTGATTGCCTTACGCTTACAGCAACCCCCATTCCCAGAACGCTGCACATGTCGATGCTGGGCATCCGCGATTTGTCGGTGATCGAGACGCCGCCGGAAAACCGCTTTCCCGTTCAGACGTACGTGGTGGAGTACAGCGACATCCTGGTGCGGGAAGCGATTGAGCGGGAGATGGGACGCGGCGGACAAGTTTATTTTCTCTATAACAAAGTGAAAGATATCGACAGCATGGCGGAACGTATCCGGGCGCTGGTGCCTGACGCGAAAGTGCTCGTCGGACACGGCCAGATGGGAGAGGAAGAGCTGGAACGGGTGATGCTCGATTTTCTCGAAGGGCGGGCCGATGTGCTTGTATCGACGACGATCATTGAGACGGGCATCGACATCCCGAACGTCAACACGCTGATCGTCTACGATGCGGATCATCTGGGACTCTCCCAGTTGTATCAGCTCCGCGGGCGGGTCGGCCGTTCCAACCGGATCGCTTATGCCTATTTTACCTACCAGCGGGACAAGGTCCTGACCGAAGTGGCGGAGAAGCGGCTGCAGGCGATCAAGGAGTTTACGGAACTTGGTTCCGGTTTCAAGATCGCGATGCGGGACTTGGCGATCCGCGGAGCAGGCAACCTGCTCGGGGCGGAACAGCACGGCTTTATTGCGTCGGTCGGATTCGATCTGTATTCCAACATGTTGGCGGAAGCGATTCAGGAGTTGAAGGGCGAGAAGAAGGAAACGCCGCCGGAACCGCAGGTCGAGCTGGCTGCGGACGCGTACATTCCGAGCGAGTATATCGCGGACACGATGCAAAAGATCGAGATTTACAAAAAATTTGTGGCGGCCCGTACTCTCTCTGACATCCAGGACCTGGAGGAGGAGATTGAGGACCGGTTCGGCGATATTCCGCAGCCGGTGCGCAATCTGCTGACCGTCACGCGGATCAAGGCGTATGCGATCCAGTATGATTTTACGTCGCTCGTGCAGGAAGGCCATGATATCGTGATGAAATTGTCGGAACGGCAAAACGCGCGGATTCACGGCGAAAAACTGTTTGCGCTCACCCAGCAGTTTCCGGATCGTTTGAAGCTGATGGCGGGGACGCACATTACCATCACTTTGCGCGCCAAAGGGCTGAAAGGACCCGAGATGCTGGAAATGGTGGAAAAATTTCTGGTCGCCTACAAAGGAGTCCTAAAAAATCAGGAGGAATTGCAGAATGTCTAAAACCAACCGATGGAAAACAATTGCGGCAGCGTTCACCTTATGTGCCGCGTTGACCGGATGTTCCGGCAACACGGCCGACACGTCGGGTCCGGTGGTCGCCACCTACAACGGCGGTGAGGTGTATCAGGGCGAATTTCAAAAGCAGTACAACATCCGGCATGAGCTGATGGCTGAATTGGATCAGGCGAAAGGGCAGAGCAAGCAGGATTTTCTCGAAGAGTATGTGCTGTACCAAAAGGTGATGGTGGCGAAGGCGAAGGAAGCGGACGTCAAGGTGGACCCGAACCAGGTGAATGCCATGCTGCAGCAGTATAAGGACATGCTGACGCAATTTGCGTACGGCGGCGACCAAAAAAAGCTGAACGACCAGATGAAGAAACTCGGCATCCAGGACCAGGATATCAAGGCGCTGGTGGAGAATTCCCTGTATGCGCAACAGTTCCAGCTAACGAAACTGATGCCTGACGACAAGCTGAAAAAATTCTATGAGGAAAACAAATCGGCTTTTCGCAGCGCAACCGTCTATCATATCCTGACGAAAACCAAAGAAGACGCGGTGAAAGCGAAGCAGCGCGTGTTAAACGGCGAAGACTTCGCAAAGGTGGCGAAGGAAGTGTCGATTGACCCGACTGCGAAAGAAAACGGCGGCAAAATGGAAGGGCTGCTCAGCCAATATGTCGATCCGTTCCGGGAAGCAGCGGCGAGCATCGAAGTCGGCAAACTGTCTGATCCGGTGCAGACCGAATACGGATTCCATATTCTGAAAGTGGAAAAACGTGGCGATCCGGAACCGTTTGACACGGTTAAAGAAGACCTGAAACAGATGTATTTCAAAAAGAATGAAAAAGCGCTGGAAACCGAATGGAACAGCTACATGGACGAGTTGAAGAAAAACGCCAACATCAAAATCACATTGCCGGCCGACTCGAGATAATGGAAACGGATGCTTGCAATCCCGGCGGGACGCTGCCATCGCGTTCTGCCGGGATTGTTATTTTTTGTTGCATATTCCATTGAATCGGGTAGATACTAATTCCACTTTCCCCTGAACATGCAGCTTACGGCGAGGCAGGAGACCATTATATTCCAATGTAATAAATCGGTCATTCGGACAAAATAATGGCAACAGAGTCCAATAAGCAAGCGATCATCCTCATCCCGCATACAGAACTTTACACCATGAAAGAGAGGTCGAACATCATCCATGAAAGCTACGGGTATCGTCCGCAGAATCGATGATTTGGGTCGCGTCGTGATCCCGAAGGAAATCCGCCGCACGCTTCGCATTCGCGAAGGAGATCCGCTGGAAATTTTTGTAGACCGTGACGGGGAAGTGATTCTGAAGAAATATTCGCCGATCGGTGAACTGGGGGATTTTGCCAAAGAATATGCTGATTCCCTCTATGAGAGCCTCGGCCACATCACCCTCATCACTGACCGGGACGTGGTGATCGCGGTGGCGGGTGCTTCCAAGAAGGAGTTTATGGATAAGCAGATCGGCGCCGATATCGAAAGAGTGATGGAAGAGCGCAAAACTTCGCTTGTATCCGCCCCGGCCGACATGTCGATCCTGAAAGAGCGCAGCGAACGGTTCACCTCCCGCGTGGTGGCACCGATTATCGCGCAAGGAGACCCGATCGGAACGGTCGTTCTCCTCTCCCGCGATGAGAACGTCAAAATGGGGGAACTGGAAAGCAAGCTGGCGGAAACGGCAGCCGGTTTCCTGGCCAAACAGATGGAGCAATAATCGATCCGTACTAAACTGTAAATGGGGTGGGGAATTTGCTATTCCCATCCCATTTTTATTATAACATCAGGCTTTCAGCTATTGTGTAATGAGGGGTACTAAGTGGGCTGAAAACAGCATTCGTCATCAATAGTCATACCGGATTGGGCGGTTTTGTGTGACGGTATAGTCGTCGTAGTAACTACGACCATCGATTGTATAGTAATATCGGAACCCAGCCGTCCGATTTAAGTCAATGGAAGCCATTGTGCCATAGGAAAATTCGGCTATCCCCGGCCAAAATTGGTTGTGTCAGCAAGATCGCCAACCGTGGCTTGCACCCACCAGGCACCCTGATCGTAGATCTTGCTGCTCTGATCTTCGATGGAAAGTGCATAGTAAACGTGTGGTTTGTCGATCAAAACCAACCCTCCCAAAAAGTTATTTGCCGACCAAAACAGTGGTGAGGTTCCGGGAGAATTCAACGAACCTCAGAGTGAAATACACAAAGCTCCAAGTGAAAATGATCAAACAAACGATTTTGATGATTCTTTCAAACTGTTCCACGTTATCCCTCCTCCCCGTCTCTATCCATTCGCTATTTGTATATGGAAATCCTTCAATTTTTAGAAGTTGTTTCATCTCAATTTTTAGGATTTGTAACATGGAAGGCTCGCCTTAAAAACATTTAAGCGAAACTGCGGCGGGAATTTTGCTATACGATGGAAGACCAATTGGTCATTTTTCGCTGGACATGCGGCATACAGTAGGGTAGGCAAGCTGGCACGTCCCTCGGGGCACGTGGTTTTGCTATAATGGCAGAGTGGGAGAGGGTGGAAACCATGTCGGAGCGGAACGTGTTTCTGCGGGGTGCCCTGATTTTGGCTGTAGCGGGCATTTTATCGAAGATTATGGGGTCGGTGTACACCATCTTTTTGCAAAATATGATCGGCGATCGCGGACTCGGGTTGTACCAGATGGCCTACCCGATCTACTCCACCTTGCTGATCCTCTCGACCGCCGGGTTCCCGGTGGCTGTGTCGAAGTTTGTGGCGGAACGAGTGGCGATCGGCGATTATCGGGGCGCGAAAAAAGTGTTTCGCATCGCTGCTGGTTTGTTGCTCGCCTCGGGCGCGGCCTGTTTCCTGCTGTTGTGGTGGGGGGCGGAGTGGTTCGCGCAGGTTGCCGGCGATCCGGATGCGATCTACGCGATCCGGGCGGTGGCGCCGGCGCTGCTTGTGGTGCCGGTGATGGCGGCGGTTCGCGGTTATTTTCAGGGGTGGCAAGTGATGGAGCCGACCGCTGTTTCGCAGGTGGTGGAGCAGTTTGCCCGCGTCGGGACGATCATCATCGCCTCCTGGCTGCTGCTGCGGTGGGGATACGGCGAAGAGTGGGCGGCCGCCGGGGCAGCGTTTGGCGCAGTGACAGGTGCATGCGTCTCGTTTGTGTTGCTGTGGGGATACATTTGGAAAAAGCGGCAGCTGTTCCGGCATGATGTTCGGATGCCGAACAAAGTGCCTTCCGAGCGTAACCGGACGGTCGTGAAAAAATTGTTTTACTACGCGATCCCGGTGTCGTTGGGGGCGATGGTGGTCCCGCTCATGAACAACGTGGATGTGATTACCGTCGTCAATCTGCTGAAGCAGGCCGGGTACAGCCAGGACCAGGCGACCGAACTGTTCGGCCTGCTGTCCGGCCGCGCGTTCAAGTTAATGATGCTGCCGACAACGATCGCGACGGCGATCGGTGCTGCACTGATGCCGGCCATCGCGTCAGCGCTGGCCGTTCGGGACATGCGTGCCGCCCGCAACCGGATGGAACTGGCGATGCGGATGACGGTTCTGATCGCGCTGCCTGCCTCGATTGGCCTGCTCTTGCTGGCCGGGCCGATTGATATTATGTTATTTAAAGATGCGGAAGGCGTTTCGGCGATTCGGGCGATCTCGTTCGCCACTTTGTTTTCATCGGTGCAATTGACCACCTCTGCCATTTTGCAGGGGATGGGGTTCGTTTATATGCCGGTGCGCAACCTGCTGATTGGCGGAGTTTGCAAATTCACATTCAATTTGCTGCTGGTGCCGCTGTGGGGGATTGAGGGAGCCGCCGTTTCGACTATGGTGTCGTTTTTCGTCGCGGCGGTGCTGAATTTGTGGGATGTCTACCGGCACAGTGGTGTTCCGTTCGATACTTCACTGCTGTTTTGGCGACCGCTGGCCGCTTCGTTTCTGCTGGGCGTGGCCGTGTACGTTGCGCTGCGGGAGGGCCTGCCCCACTTCTTGCACAGTGCTCTGTCGGAGCGTCTGGCGTTCGCCTGCTTTACACTGACCGCGATCTGCATCGCCGCTTTCGTATACGGATTGGCGCTGTTGGCGTCGGGCAGTTTAACAAGGGAAGATATCCATTCGCTGCCGCGAATCGGGCCGCAACTGGCATCCATCTTGGCAAAAATCGGACTTGTTCGTTAGGAGTGTGGAATCATGGCAACGGTTCATATCGTCGGACTCGGTCCCGGTTCCTGGGCGGGACTGCCGCTCGGGACATATCAGATTTTGCAGGAAGGCAAGCCCATTTTTCTGCGCACAGAGCGCCATCCGGTCGTGCAGGAACTGAAGCGCAGAGGCATTCCGTTTCAACCGCTCGACGAGTTGTATGAGCGGGCGGAGGATTTTGAGTCTTTGTATCGGGAAATCGTCGAGTTCTTGTTGCGGGAAGCCAAACAGCGCGGGGAGATCGTCTATGCGGTTCCCGGCCACCCCGGCGTGGCGGAACGAACTGTGCAAATCGCGCTGGAAAAAGGGCCTGCCGCCGGTGTGCAAATCAAACTGGGACCGGGCCACTCGTTTCTGGACGAGCTGCTGCTGCGGGTCGGTGTGGATCCGACCGATGGGCTACTGATTCTCGACGGTACCGGCTTGCATGTGCAGCATTTGAATCCTGCCATTCATACGGTGCTCGTGCAGGTGTACAATCAGGACGTGGCGGCCGATGTCAAGCTCAGCCTGATGGAAATCTACCCGGACGACTATCCAGTCACTGTGGCGCGAGCAGTCGGAGTCGACGGGGAAGAGCGAATCGAGCGGGTGCCGCTTTATGAGTTGGACAGGCTCGATTGGGTGGATCATTTAACCACTCTCTACATAGCTGGAACGGACAAGCCGCCCGCTGCCCATCGCCAATTTTCCAAGCTGCTGGAAATCGTGGGAATCCTGCGCTCTCCCGGCGGCTGTCCCTGGGACCGGGAGCAAACTCATCAATCGATCCGCGAACATGTGATCGAGGAAGCGTACGAAGTGGCGGAAGCGATCGACCGGGACGATCCGGACGCATTGTGCGAAGAATTGGGAGATCTGCTGCTGCAGGTGGCGCTGCACGCGCAAATCGCGGCGGAAGAAGGCACGTTTACCGTCTACGACACGATTCAGGCGATCAACGAGAAACTGATCCGCCGGCACCCGCACGTGTTCGGCGACAAGCATGCGGCAGACGCGGATGCGGCACTGACGAACTGGGAAGCGATCAAGCTGCGGGAAAAACAGGACAAAGGCTTGCCGCAGCAGAATTCGATTCTCGATGCAGTGCCGGGCGGTCAGCCGGCCATGATGGTGTCATACAAGCTGCAGAAAAAAGCGGCTGCTGTCGGCTTTGAATGGCCGAATATCGGAGGGGTTTTCGAGAAGCTGAAGGAAGAGGTGGAGGAACTGCGCGTTTCCGAAGACAAGGCGGAAGAACTCGGCGACGTGCTGTTTGTACTGGTCAATTTGGCCCGCTATCTGAAGGTGGATCCGGAAGCAGCGCTGGCCAAGGCGAATTTGAAATTCCGCCGGAGATTCGGCTATATCGAACAAAAGCTTGCAGAACAGGGCAAAACGTTTGCCGACAGCAACCTGGACGAGATGGACGCCGGGTGGAACGAAGCGAAAGGACTCGAAAAACGGTAGGGCTTTGGGATTTGGAAATATTTCGCGCGAATTTGCAGGATTTTCGGATCGCCCCGCGAATATGCAGGATAGGTTCAGCTGAAACCCCAACAAATCCGTTGCTTGGAAAGGAGATTTCCGAATGAACAAGATCGAACTGATTGCCACTGTTGCGACAAAAACCGGCTTGAAAAAGAAGGATGCGGAGGCAGCAGTTAACGCATTGCTGGACGCGATCGGAGAAGCGTTGAAGCAAGGCGACAAAGTGCAATTGATCGGCTTTGGCACGTTTGAAACCCGCAAGCGGGCTGCCCGCAGCGGCCGCAACCCGCAAACCGGCGCGGTCATCACGATCCCTGCCACCCGCGTGCCGGCATTCAAGCCCGGTGCGAAGCTGAAGGAAATGACCAAGTAAGCAACATGCGACTGGACAAGTTTCTCAAAGTGTCGCGCTTGATCAAGCGCCGGACTTTGGCGAAAGAAGTCTGCGAGCAGGGGCGCATCCGGATTAACGGGCGCCCCTCTAAAGCGTCTTCGGAGGTCAAAGCGGGGGATGTGCTGACGATTACGTTTGGCACGAAGATCGTCGAAGTAAAAGTCAACACGGTTGCGGAACACGCGTCGAAAGAACAGGCGGCCGATCTGTATACTGTCGTGTCGGAAAAGCGGATCGAGGGAGATCCGAAATAAGACGATGCGGACGACCAGGAATAGGTCGTCCATTTTTTGTTCTTTCTTGTCCTATGCCTGCATAGAGTGTAGCGAAGACGTGCGGATGGAAGGTCCGCCAAAGCGTTGATTTTTGCCACCGGAGGGATCTCGATGGAAGAAAGGACGCGTATGCATAAACAGTTCGAGCGGCACGAGGTGACGCTTTTCAACCGGCAGGCGGTGCAGGTGACCGGGGTTTTGAACGTGGAAAGTTTCGACGCGCACGAATTTGTGCTGCAAACGGGATACGGACTGCTGGTGATCCGCGGCGACAACCTGCATATCAAAACGCTCAACCTGGAAAACGGCATTGTGTCGATCGAGGGGATGGTGTTTGATCTCGGCTACTTTGACGAAAAGGTGCCGGCGACGGAGAAGGCGAAAGGGTTCTTCGGCAAACTGTTCAAATAGACACGGTCCTGCGGTCGCAAAGAAAGGGGCTTAGACGCTGTGACACTCGAAGCGCAATACATGACCCTGCTGGTCATGAGCATCAACGGTGCGGTTCTAGGGGCCGTCCACGACATGTACCGGGTGGTTCTGCGGCATTGGAGGTTTTTGCGCTGGGCAGGGCCCATTTTTGATTTCGCGTTTTGGATTGTGGCGATCTTTTTGGTGTTTTCGAGCCTGATGTGGGCCAACGACGGGGAATTGCGGATGTATGTATTCGTCGTGATGATGATCGGGTATGTGCTCTACCGGATTTTTCTGCAGCGGCTGGTCGTCGGCAGCACTGTCGGCATCATCTTGGCGATTCGTTATTTCTGCCTGACGATCTACCGCGGCTTCCTGGTGGTTGTGATCGGCCCGCTGGCATGGGCCTGGCGGCTGCTGCAGAGTTTGCTGCGGACGCTGGACCGCTTGCTGCAAATGCTGGAAAGGTTGATTTTGTGGCCGTTTCAGCCGCTCGGGAAAATGTTGCTGTGGTTGGGGGGGATTGCCTGGAAACTGGCGAAACGGCTGATCCGGCCGTTTGTGCCGTATCTGCAGCCTTATGTGAAACGCGCCGGGCGGCTGCTGCAACCGATTGCGTGGCTGATTCGCGCCTTTTTGGCGGGAGAAAAAGGAATTTGGGCGAGGTTGGCGAATTGGTTATTGAACAGGGATGGTGACAAACCGCCCAAACCTTGATCAGGTGATGCCGGTGAAAAAAGATCGTCATGCGAAACCGACCGCCGCGAAAATCGTATACGTCAATCCCGCTTTGGGACCGGTCGCTCGGCAGGCGGCGCCGGCCGAGCGCAAAAAACGGAAGCTGAATCTGCGGCTGCTGTTTTTGGCGTGTTTTTCGCTGTGGGCATTGTACACGTTTGCGTTCGTGATCTGGCCGAACCATCTTCGGCTGGAGCAGGAGCGGCAGCGGCTGGAACGGCAATTGTCCGATTTGCGTCAGCAGGAGCAGCAGCTGAACACCGAATACAAGAATTTGCAGGATGATTCTTATATCGCTCGGCTTGCCCGTAAATACTATAATATGATCAAGCAGGGGGAAATCGTCTACCGCCCCGGGGAATAGCGCGCTTGACACTTTTTCCGGCCGTCGCATATAATTTGAAATGGTAAATGGTTTTTCAAATCTAAGGGGGAACTTCTTTTTCATGTCGATCGAATTGGGTAGCAAACTGGAAGGCAAAGTTACGGGTATTACTCATTTTGGGGCGTTTGTGCTGCTACCCGGAGGTGTCACCGGATTGGTGCACATTTCGGAGATCGCTGATTCGTATGTAAGAGACATCAACGAACACCTTAAGGTGAATGATACCGTCGTAGTCAAAGTTTTGAACGTGGATAAGGACGGCAAGATCGGACTCTCCATCCGGCAAGCGATCGATAAACCGGCCGACCAGGCAGGCGCTCCGCGTCGCTATGAACGGGATCGCGGACCGCGCGAGCGCGGATCGCGCCCTGCGCAGAAATCGTTCGAAGACAAGCTGTCCAAATTTTTGAAAGAAAGTGAAGACCGGCTGATGGCGCTCAAGCGCAGCGAAAGCAAACGCGGCGGGCGCGGCGGCCGCAGGGGATAAAGCAAACACATGGTAAATCCGGCATTCCGCTTGCGGAATGCTTTTCTGATTTTTATGCATGAATTGCCGCCTGCAAGCCAAACTAGAAGCAGAACCCGGCTGAACGAGTGTGCGTAAAGGAGAGCGGATATTCTGATCGGGAGGGCGGCGAGGATGGATCCACTGATTTGGTCCTACATCGGAATTGCCATCACAGTGATTGCGCTGCTGGTGGTTCCGCTGTGGTGGATGATCGCCAATTACAGGCGGAGAGACAAAGCGGAATGAAAACGGAAAACCCCGCAACCGGCACGATCCTGCACGCGCCATGCGGGGTTTCTTTTTACGCCGCCCCGGGAGGAACCTTGGAGGCAACGATGCCTGCTGCAACGAACACGACAAACGTCACAAACATGAGTCCGGCCAAAAAGAAACGGCGTTCGCGAGCCAGCGAAAGCATCGGCGGCACCGCCAGCAGACCGAAAATGATCATGACAACGGCGGTCAAAAAGGGATGTAATGGCATCTGACGTTCACCTCAATTACAGGATTTCCACAACAACCAGAGTCGATTCCATTATAGACCTGAAGCGGCACCCTGTCAAAAGAGGTTCTGCTTTCCACTATGGGCAAACTCACGGCTGCTCTTTACGTCGCTTTGTGGGACGCGTTGCCGTGCAGGTTTCTCCTGTATTTGTAAAACACGCGGTTTAACATCACAACCGAATGTTTGTCCCGTTCGCGGAAGGCTCGCTGCAGTTGGTTTCGCAGCCAACTCGGCATGTCATTCCCCTCCTGATCACTAGGCTGGTGCTCTAGTATACGCATTACCCGGGGGAAATGTGCCCGAATTGGCCGCCTGGCCAAACGTCGGTCAGTCGCAGTAGCCTTTTTGTTTCAATTTTGCGATGTGTGCTTCCAACACTTTGTCGATATTGACTCCGTATTTTTCCTCCAGCACATACATCATGGTGATGCAGGTTTGCGCCGTATCGGCCAGCTCGCTGGCGATCCGCTCCATCACTTGGTCGTTCACTTCGTTGCTTTCTCCCGATAGGTTGCGCAGCTTGCCGATCGCCTGCGCCAGCTCCCCTGCTTCTTCCAACAGTTTGAGCGCGGTCGATTCGAGGGTGGGAGTCAGCCTGTTCAAACGGGGAAGCGTGATCGTTTTCATAGATGATGTCATCGCACCGTTCCTCCTGATATCGGCTGCCGCCAACCGATTTTTTCTTCAAGCGCGATCCAGTCTTCCGCCTGTTTGCCCGCGAATGGCACCACAAGCAAGCCGGCCCGCTCCAGAATGCGGACGGAAATCGGACTGCGGCGGTAGTCGTTTTTGAAAATCACGGCCGAAATCCCGTAATCGACCAGTTCTTTCGCGCAATCCGGGCAGGGAAAATGGGTGACAAAGGCGATGCCTCCCCGCGCTTTTTCCGCAGCCCGGCGGAGAGCGTTCCGCTCGGCGTGCAATGTGGCGCGGCAATGTCCATATTCGTCAAACTCGCATCCGACATCTTCGCAATGCGGGTGTCCCGGCAGCGAACCGTTGTAGCCCAGTCCGTGGATCACCCCATCCCGGCCCACCACCACACAACCGACGTGCACCCGGCAGGTGGACGCGCGGGCCAACTCTTCCGCAATGTTCATATAGATTGAATATTTGATCGGCCGCATCCTGCTCGCTCCTCGTGTTTCCACTATCCCTAACTTACCGGTCTATTATTTACTACGATACCGATTTTCAGTTTTTCTGTCGACTGGCAAAAAAGGTTTCGACACAGACGGCCCCGATTCAGCAATCGGCGAAAAGCTGGCGGTAAGCGGCGTATTCCGGGATGACAGCGGGATACCGCTCAGATTTCGAACAGACGCTACCGCTTTCGGCGTTCCCTGTTGCGTGCCGCAACCGCTCCAGAGACCATTCAGCTTTGGCGAAAACGGGATTTCTGTCGGAAAAATGAGACGGATTGCAGCGCATTCCGACAAACTTTGTGGACATCCCCTGCTATAATGTGGCTACTGAATTTTGGAACGGGAGGAACCGACGATGTGGAAAAGGATTTGGCAGGCGGCAGTTGAGACGGCGGCGACCGGGCAGGGGGACAACGGAGCGGTGGTGCAGGGGCGGGCAGGCGTTCGCGGATGGTGGACAAGCTTGAAAAAAATGCGGGAGAGGAACCTGTTGGCCACCCCGGGCTTCTTCCTAGTGATCATGGCGTTTTTTCTCGGGCGGGCGGAGATTCTGGGCGAGATTTCGCCGTTTGCATTGGCGCTGTACGCGGTGATGCTGCGGTTAAAAAAAGGGGCGGCCGGCAAAGTGATGATCGCGTTGCTGGCGGGCACCGCCACCGTCCACAGCATCGCGAATGTGCTGCTGTTGGCGGGCGCGTTGGTGCTTTACAGAGGGGTGTACAGCATCCTGACGAGAAAGAAAGCGTTGAGTCTGAACGCAGTTCCGTTTGTTGTGTTTCTTGTCGATGCCGGGGCGAAGCTCGGTTCTGCCATGGCGCTAGGGGATCTTTCCCGCTATGCGCTGATGATGGGGTTGATCGAAGGATTTCTGGCGATGGTGTTGACTCTGATTTTCATTCAATCGCTGCCGATCTTTACGTTTCAACGGGGCGTCAAGGAACTGCGGCATGAAGAGATATTTTGCCTGATCATCCTGATGGCGTCTGTGCTGACCGGTCTTTCCGGGATTCATGCAGGACCTCTTGCATTCGAAAATATATTCAGCCGCTACCTGATCATGCTGTTCGCGTTTATCGGCGGGGCCGGTGTCGGAGCAAGCGTGGGGGTGGTGACCGGCATCATTTTGGCGATGGCCAATTTGGCCGCCGTGGCGCAGATCGGCATGCTCGCTTTTTCCGGTTTGCTCGGCGGCATCCTGAAAGATGCGGGCAGGATCGGGATGGGGATCGGATTCGTGCTCGGCACGGCGATTTTGTCCGTTTATGTGCAGGATCTGCCGCAGGTGTTGACTGCGGTGGGCGAGACGTTGGCCGCGTTCCTGATGCTGTTGCTGACCCCCAAAGCGTTCATCGACCAGGTGTCGCGCTATGTTCCGGGTACCCACCAACACTATCTTTCGCAGCAGGATTACGCACGCCGGGTGCGGGAACTGATGGCCGGTCGGATTCGCGAAGTTTCGAACGTATTTCAGGAGTTGGCCCGCTCCTTTTCGCAGCTTACGGCGATCGGACACCAGGATCAGGAAGAGGCGTTGTACACCGCATTGGATGTGGTCGCCAATCGGGTTTGCGCCTCCTGTTACAAACGGGAACAGTGCTGGGACATGGATTTTTACCCCACCTACCACGCGCTGCGGGAAACGGTCGAAATGATCGATTCGACCGTCGTGGTGACAAAGGAAACGATGCCGGCGGAACTGCGGAAACGGTGTGTCCGGACGGAACAGGTACTGCCGGTGTTGTACCAAGCGACCGATTCGATCAAACGGGATATGATGTGGCAGGCGAGGCTGCAGGAGAGCCGCGATCTGGTGGCTGCCCAATTGCACGGCGTATCCGGCATCATGCGGGGATTGACAGAGGAATTGCAAAAGGAAAACCACGCGTCGGCCGACCATGAGGAACATATTGTCGCGTCTTTGGAACAGTTGGGGCTGTCGATCCGCTCGGTCGACATCATCAGCCTCGACGAAGGCAAGGTGGAAATCGAGGTGACGCAGACGCTGGCAAGCGACATGAACGAATGCGAGAAACTAATCGCGCCGCTGTTATCTGAAATCGTCGGCGAGAATATCACCGTCGCGGAAAAGCGGACGAACGGAGAGGGCTGCCTGACCGCAGTGTTCCGATCCGCCAAAGTCTATCATGTGGAAACGGCGGTGACGTCGGCGGCCAAGGACGGCAAAATCCTGAGTGGCGATTCGTATACGACGCTGGATGTCGGCAACGGAAAATTTGCCGTCGCCGTATCCGACGGCATGGGCAACGGAGAACGGGCGATGCAGGAATCGAGCGCCGCCATCCGGCTGCTGCAGCAGCTGCTGAAAGCCGGTTTTGACGAACAGTTGGCCATCAAAACGGTCAACTCGGTACTGCTGCTGCGATCGCGGGACGAGATTTTTACCACGCTCGATCTGGCGCTGATCGATCAGTTCACCGCCCAAACCGAATTCCTGAAAATCGGCTCTGTCCCCTCGTTTATCAAACGGGGCCGGGAAGTCATTTCGATCCGCGGCGAGAACGTGCCGATCGGCATTTTACAGGACATCGACATCCAGACGGTGGTGGCCGATTTGCAGGAGGGGGATCTGTTGATTTTGATGTCGGATGGGATTTACGACGCTCCGAAACATGTGTTTGACAAGGATGACTGGTTCAAGAAGCAGATTGAACGGTTCGATTCGACCGACCCGCAAGTGATCGCCGATCTGCTGGTGGAACTGGCGGTCCGCGTCAACCACGGCAAGATCGTCGACGATATGACCGCGTTGGTGGCGAAAATCGAAAAATACCACCCCGAATGGGCGACAATCAAGCTGCCCGGCATGAAACGGATCAAGCGCAAGCCAACCGCGCCCGTCAAACCGGTTCCGGTTCAGGCGGGTGTGGATGAGCATGGGGTGTAGGGGCGCACACCAAAGTATTCGGAATTTGCTGCGAAGGCTACCTTCACTTTGGTGGGAGAGTTTGAGAGTCTATCTCCTCGGACATACTAGAAAAAGAAGTTGTTGCGAGGAGAGTGGAACTGATGTGGGAACAAGTGACAGTCAAGCAAATTTTGCTGATCACCGACGGTTGTTCCAATATCGGCTGCAACCCGGTGCACGCGGCTGAAACGGCCCGGCGGCACGGGATTGCGGTGAATGTGATCGGAATCGTCGACGGCGGGTCGCTGGGCGCCGACGGACAGCGGGAAGTGCAGGAAATCGCCAACGCAGGAGGCGGCATCAGCCGGATCGTGGAAGTGAAGCAACTGGCCCGGACGATGCATATGATGACCCGTTATACGATGCAACTCACGATTCAACAGGTGGTGAACCAGGAGCTGCGGTCGATCGTCGGTACGGAAATGACCGACTTGCCGCCCGAAAAACGGATGGACGTCGCCCATCTGATCGATCAGGCAGGCGAGGAAGCGGAACTTCGCTTGGTGTTGCTGGTCGATGTGTCGGCGAGCATGCAGGGCAAACTGCCGCAGGTACGGGAAGCGATTCGCGATTTGGAAATCGGCCTGGATGCCCGCAAGGGAAAACATCAGATCGCGGTGATGACCTACCCGGCGGCGGGTGCTGTGGCGAAAGTGGTGTCGCAATTTTGCGAAAACCCTGGACTGGCGGCTTTGAGCAGCGGGCTGTCGGCCGCCGGCGGTACACCGACGGGGCCCGCATTGGAACAAGCAATCGAGTTGTTGCTTGCGGGAAAGGAGATCGCCGATGGCAGCGCCCGCAGCTACGTTGTTTAAGATAAAAGGGCGCTGGAACGGCCGTTCTTACAAAATGGTGCGGCCGCTCGGTTCCGGCGCCAACGGACAGGTCTATTTGGTGCAGGAAAATGGGCGGAAGTACGCGTTGAAGCTGTCAACCGACGCAACCGGCATCGCGCTTGAATACAGGTTGCTGAAACAACTGCAGACCCAATTGCAATATACTGCGTCCCGTTCGGTCCAAGGCCTTCGCCTCGGACCTTTTGTTTCCGATCTGGACGATTGCGTGACAGACAGTGGCCAACCGGTTTTCTTTTATGCGATGGAATATATCCCGGGCATCCCAGCCAGCGTCTACGTCCGGGAAAAAGGACCGAGCGCCGTGTGCGGCATTCTGCTGCAATTGCTTGCTTTCCTGCAACAACTGCACGATATGGGGTATGCGTTCGGCGATCTGAAAGCGGAGAACGTGTTGGTCAATCCGATCACCGGGGAGGTGCGGCTGGTCGATTTTGGCGGGGTCAGCCGCTTCGGGGAGGCGATCCGGCAATACACCGAATGGTATGACCGTGCCAGTTGGAACGTCGGTTCCCGGCGGGCGGACCGCCAGTATGACCTGTTTGCGGCGGCCATGCTGATCGTGGATTTGCTGCAGCCGAACGGCAAAAACAAACTGGCTTCGGCAACGGGACAAAAGGATTGGGGAACGGTCCGCCGCTTGCTGTCCGGCCACCCGTTCGCCCGCTGTTGGCTGCCGGTAGTAGAAAAAGCGTGGCGCGGCGGCTTTCACAGCGCCGATGAGATGCGCCGGGCCGCAGTCCGGGTGAAAGCAGCGGAAACAGGCGGGGCTTGGCGGAAACGGGCAAGCCGATTTTACAAAAAAATCGACCGGGAGCTGGAGCGCGAATGGGATTGGTCGCATTGGGCGGCGATCGGCTCGGTGGTGCTTTGGATGTCCATGATTTTGCGTCTGTTTATGATAAAATAGCAATATGACAACACAAGACCAGATTCTGCAAACAGTTCGAATATGCCTGAAAGCGGGCGCGTTGATGCTGAAAAATGGGGCGGAAACGGCGCGGGTGGAAGAGACGATCGAACGGATCGGCGTGGCCAGCGGCGTCAAATCGGTTTACAGTTTTGTCACTCCGACCGGGATTTTTATCAGCGTTACGACCGATGCGGGGAATGAAACGCGGATGTACCGGATCGGGGAAGGGCTGCAGGTAGATTTGACGAAAGTCGCCAGGATCAACGAGCTGTCGCGCCGGCTGGAACGAGGTCAAATCACGCTGCAACAGGTCTGGGAGCAACTGCTGGAAATCGAAACGGCGCAGCCGGAATACCCGATGTGGCTGAGGCAGCTGTGTGCCGCTTTGTCGGGAGGCGGTTTCACCATCCTGTATGCCGGGGGCTGGGCCGATTTTCTGCCGGGAGCGATTTGCGCCTGGTTGGCCAACTACCTGATGGAGGTGTTCGACCGCCGAATGCCTCGTTTTTTGGCTGTCTTTTTCGCCGCTTTCTGCGGTACGCTGCTGGCCGGACTGTTGGTCAAATTCGGCTTCGGCGAACGCTTCTACCCGATCAGCTTGGGTACGCTGGTGCCGTTGCTGCCCGGTTTGGCCGTCACGAACTCGGTGCGCGACCTGATGGCAAACGATCTGTTGTCTGGCGTTGCCCGTTCGGCGGAGGCGTTTTTGACCGCTTTTGCGATCGCGATCGCCGTTGCCCTGGTGTTCGCGCTGCAGATGGGAGGGGTATTCCGGTGATTCGGCTGTTGATGGGATTCCTGGCGACGATCGCGTTTGCCGTCATCTATAATGTGCCCAAGCGGGCGTTGATTCCGGCCGGATTCGTCGGGACGGGGGCGCTTTTGATCCGGACGTCGGCGGAACGGTGGGAGATGAATCCGGTGGCGGGCGTATTTTTGGGCGCTTTTTTTGTGTCGATCGCCAGCGAGATCTTGGCACGCGTACAAAAATTGCCGGGCACTGTGTTCACCATCTCCGGCATTTTGATGTTGGTGCCGGGGACGAGCGCGCTGAATACGATGCGCGCTTTCGTGCAGCAAGATTATTTATCGGGAATTGCCAATGCCACCCAGACATTACTGATGGCGGGCGGCGTGGCGGCGGGACTGGTGCTGGCAGGAGCACTGGTACGCATGGACAGGAGGAAGCGGCGTGTTGCAAAAGGTCAAACGGACGATTGAGCAATACCGGCTTTTTGCAGACGGGGAGCGGATCCTGGTGGGGGTCTCCGGCGGGGCCGACTCGGTTGCCCTGCTCTTCGTGCTGCATGAACTGGCCAAAGCGACCGGCTGGGAGTTGCACGTGGCGCACGTCGAACACGGGCTGCGGGGAGAGGAATCGATCGCCGACGCCCGGTTCGTCGAAGAGTTGTGCCGCAGGCTGGATGTTGCGTTCCACCTCGGACAACCGAACGTGAAACAGTTTGCCAGGCAGCAAGGAGTTTCGACACAGGTGGCGGCGCGGGAACTGCGTTACCGATTTTTTCAGGAAACCGCGCGAAAAATCGGGGCCGGCAAACTGGCATTGGCTCACCATGCGGATGATCAGGCGGAAACGGTGCTGATGCGAATCTTGCGGGGAACGTCCGTTTCCGGACTGGCTGGAATTCCGCTGCGCCGGCAACTGGATGGGGTGGAGGTCGTTCGGCCGTTTTTGCACATAGGCAGAAAGGAAATCGAGGCGTATTGCGAAATGGCTCATATTCCCTTCCGAATGGACGCGTCGAATGCATCAACCGATTATTTGCGAAATAAGATACGACTACAGCTACTACCTTTACTCCAATCGGAATATAATGGGAATATCAAACAGGCTTTGCTGCAATTGGGGAGAATTGCCGCCGACGAGGACCGCTTCCTGCAGCAACAGGCGTCAGCCTTGCTGGACCGCGTAACGGCGGAAAAATCGGATGGCCGCGTAACCGTCCGAATCGCGGAGCTTTTGAACGCTGGGCTTGCTTTACAACGCCGCGCAATTACACTAATATTATATTATCTGTGCGGACATACCAGAGAGTGGGAAGCGAAACATATCGAGCAGATTTTGCGCTTGGCCGCTCGCTCGTCCCCTTCTGCCGGCATCGATTTGCCAGGCGGCATTCGGGCATGGAGGGAGTACGGTTTTTTACATATCGGAAAGCAGGTCGGATGGATCTGTCCGACAGATCGTGCGGAAGCAGAATTGGCAGTCCCCGAATGGCCGGCCGATTCGCCGGCTTGGCAGCAGCCGTTTGCGATCCCGGAACTCGATTTGTACGGAACGATCGAATTGCTGGAAGGATCGGTTGGGCCAGCCAACCGGTGGCAGGCGGTGTTTGATTATGAGGCGGTGCGCGGACAAAAATTTCTTATCCGTACCCGCCGCCACGGCGATTCCATGCGGCCACACGGCATGCCGGGCAGAAAAAAGATCAAAGACGTTCTGATGGAAGCGCGAATCCCAAAGCAGCAGCGGGATTGCTGGCCGATCTGGCTGCTGGCGGATGAAATCGTGTGGGTGACGGGAATTCGCCGCGCGCAGCTGGCGCTGGTGCGCCCCGAAACCAGACGAACGCTTCGCATTCGCGTCGATCGGTACGGTTCAGAGGTGACTTGAACAGTTCAGGAGGTACAAACCAGAATGCACGGTGATATCAAGGAAATCCTGTTCACCGAGGAACAGATTCAGACCCGGATTCGCGAACTGGGAGAGCGGATCGCCCGGGATTACGAGGACAAAAATCCGCTGGTCGTTTGTGTTCTGAAAGGCGCTGTGATGTTCATGGCCGATTTGGTGAAACGCATCGACGTTCCCGTGGAAATGGACTTTATGGCGATCTCCAGCTACGGCGCATCGACCAAGTCGTCAGGTGTCGTGCGAATCCTGAAAGACTTGGAAACGGGCGTTGAGGGCCGGCATGTGCTGATTGTAGAGGACATAGTCGATACAGGACTGACTCTGTCGTATCTGCGGGACTCCCTGCTTCGTCGCAACGCGGCATCCGTCAAGATCGTCGCTCTGTTTGACAAACCCGGCGGCCGCAAGATCGAAATTACACCGGACTATACAGGATTCGAAGTGCCGGATGAATTTATCGTCGGGTACGGTCTCGATTATGCGGAAAAATATCGGAATCTGCCGTACGTCGGGGTTTTGAAGCCGCAAGTATACAGTTGACAAAGTAGAAAGGTCGCTGCTATGTTTTCCGGGTTGTGACCGGGAGGAGGTAAAGATGAACAAAGTTTTCCGGAATCTCGGATTTTATCTAATGATCTTCCTGATCATTGTGGGGATTGTCAGCTTTATCACGAACGGTACGCAAGAAACGGCCGAAAAACCGTTCAACTATGTGATGGAGCAATTGCGCACGGGGAACGTGCGATCCGTTGAGGTGACGCCGGACGGCCTGACGCTGCGGATGAACGTAACGCTGGCGAACGGCGAGAAAATCACTTCCCGCGCGATCATCAGCGAAGTGGTGTCGCAGGAACTGTTGACCACCAAGGCGGATGTCAAGATCAACGAGCCTCCTCGCGATTCGGTATGGATCACGATCTTTACCGGGATCTTGCCGTTTATCATCATGTTTGTCCTGTTTTTCTTCTTCCTCAACCAGGCGCAGGGCGGCGGCTCGAAGGTGATGAATTTCGGCAAGAGCCGGGCGAAACTGTACACCGAAGACAAAAAGAAAGTCACGTTCAACGATGTGGCCGGCGCCGATGAAGAGAAGAACGAACTGGTCGAAGTGGTCGAATTCCTGAAAGACCCCCGCAAATTTGCCGCATTGGGGGCGCGCATCCCGAAAGGGGTGCTGCTGGTAGGGCCTCCCGGCACCGGGAAGACGCTGCTGGCGCGGGCGGTCGCCGGGGAAGCGGGGGTCCCGTTTTTCTCCATCTCCGGTTCTGATTTTGTGGAGATGTTTGTCGGGGTCGGTGCGTCACGCGTTCGCGACCTGTTTGAGCAGGCGAAGAAAAACGCGCCTTGCATCATCTTCATCGACGAAATCGATGCTGTCGGCCGTCACCGCGGAGCGGGTCTGGGCGGTGGCCACGACGAGCGGGAACAAACGTTGAACCAGTTGCTGGTTGAGATGGACGGATTCGGTGCGAACGAAGGCATTATCATCATCGCCGCCACCAACCGTCCGGATATTCTCGACCCGGCACTGCTGCGTCCGGGACGGTTTGACCGGCAGATCACCGTCGACCGGCCGGATGTCAAGGGACGGGAAGAGATCCTGAAAGTGCACGCCAGGAACAAGCCGTTGGCGGACGAAATCGATCTGGACCGCATCGCCAAAATGACGCCAGGGTTCACCGGCGCGGACCTGGAGAACCTGCTGAACGAAGCGGCCCTGCTGGCGGCCAGACGGAACAAGAAAGAAATCGGGATGCCGGAAATCGATGAAGCGATCGACCGGGTGATCGCCGGACCGGAAAAAAAATCGCGCGTCATTTCGGAAAAGGAGCGCCGGCTGGTGGCTTACCACGAAGCGGGCCATGCGGTGGTCGGCTACTTCCTGGAAGGCGCCGACGAAGTGCACAAAGTGACGATTATCCCGCGCGGTATGGCGGGTGGATATACGGTCATGCTGCCGAAGGAAGACCGCTGGTTTGCGACCAAAGGCGAAATGCTTGACAAAGTGTGCGGGCTGCTCGGCGGCCGGGTGGCGGAACAGTTGGTGCTGGGCGAGATTTCGACGGGAGCCCACAACGACTTGGAGCGGGCGACCGGCATTATCCGCCGGATGATCACCGAATTCGGCATGAGCGAAAAATTGGGCCCGCTGCAGTTCGGCCATCGCCAGGGCCAGGTGTTCCTCGGGCGCGACATCGCGACCGAGCAAAACTACAGCGACGCGATCGCATATGAGATCGACAAGGAAATGCGGGAGATGATCGATCTCTGTTACAAGCGAACGGAACAGGTTCTGACGGAGCACCGTGACAAACTGGAACTGCTGGCACAAACCCTCTTGGAAAAAGAAACACTTGACAAAGCGCAGATCGAGGCGCTGATGAAAGGGCAACCGCTGGACGACCAGAAGGATGCACCGACGAATGATCAGGCGGCTGATGAGATCCAGGAAAACAGTTAGGGATAGCGATTTTTCAGAAAATCGATCGGAAAGCACCCGGGGAACCGGGTGCTTTTCTGGAACCCAACGGGGATTTCCCGAAGGCAAGAGGTGCCGTTTATGAATTTGGATCTGCGAGTGATCAAACCTTATATTTCCCGGGCATTGGAAGAAGATATCGGGTTTGGCGACATCACGACGAACAGCATTGTACCGCCGGAACAGCAGGCTAAAGCCAGCCTGGTGATGAAAGAACCGGGCATCCTGGCAGGACTTCCGATTGCGGAACTGGTGTTCAAGACGATGGATTCCGGTTTGCGGCTAACTCCCCGCGCGAAAGACGGCGACGCGGTGGCCGCCGGGCAAGCCATCCTCGAAATCGCGGGGTCCGCTCGTTCCATCCTGACGGCCGAACGGGTGGCTTTGAACTTCCTGCAGCGTTTGTCCGGAATTGCGACCCGCACCACCCGGTTTGTCGAACTGATTCGCTACTACAATGCGAAAATCGTGGATACCCGCAAAACCACACCAGGTCTGCGGCTGCTGGAAAAATATGCGGTCACCGTCGGCGGCGGCCGCAACCACCGGTTCGGCCTGTTTGACGCGGTGGTCATCAAACAGAATCATATTCGGATCGCCGGCGGCACCCGGCAAGCGATCATGGCTGCCCGCCATCACATTCCGCACACGACGAAAGTCGCGGTCGAAGTCGACTGCCTGGAACAGATCGAGGACGCACTGGAAGTGAAAGCGGACATCATCCTGTTGGGCGGCATGAATCCGGAGGAGATCCGCGAGGCGGTCGACCGCATTGGCGGCCGGGCGATCACCGAAGTGTCAGGCGACGTAACGGAGGAAACGATCGTCGACATCGCAAAGACGGGTGTCGATTATATCACTGTCAGCGCCTTGACATCAGCAGCGAGGCATCTGGATATCACGCTTGAGCTGTTGACCGACGAACCGTCATAAGGCCGGCAAGGGGAGCGGGAGGAATCGCCTTGATTTTTGTCGTTGATGTGGGAAACACAAACATCGTGCTGGGTGTGTATGACGGAGACACGCTCGCCCATCACTGGCGGATCGCCACGTTGCGGGAACGGACGGAAGACGAACTCGGCATCATCGTCAAAAATCTGTTTCACGACAAAGGCATCCGGTTTGCCGACATTCGGGCGATCGTCATTTCATCCGTGGTGCCGCCTTTGATGTTCGCGCTGGAGCGAATGTGTGACAAATATTTTGGCATCAAGCCGCTGGTGGTAGGGCCCGGGATCAAAACCGGCCTCAACATCCAGATGGAAAATCCGCGGGAAGTCGGCGCAGACCGGATTGTCAACGCGGTGGCCGCGCTCGAGCTTTACGGTCCGCCGCTGATTGTCGTTGATTTTGGTACGGCCACGACGTTCTGTGTCCTCAATGAGAAAGGCCAGTATTTGGGAGGCCCGATTGCACCGGGGATCGGCATCTCGACGGAAGCGCTGTTCCAGCGGGCGGCCAAACTGCCGCGCATCGAATTGGTTCGGCCGCCGGTTGTCGTGGGCCGGAACACGGTCAGCAACATTCAGTCGGGCGTCTATTACGGATTTATCGGCCAAGTGGATGGCATCGTCAACCGAATCAAACAGGAATTCGGGCTGCCGTTCAAAGTGATCGCCACAGGCGGCTTCGCCAAACTGATCGCGGCCGACTCGTACACGATCGAAGAAGTCGATCCGTTTTTGACATTGAAAGGGTTGCGCATGATTTGGGAAAAAAATCGGTACTAGGGCGAGGGATGTGCCAATGCACACCATTTTACTTTTGCGGCAGATCTTTCTTCACCAGCCTCGCTCTTGTGACGGCACGCTCGCCGAATTTGTCCCGGATTCGATCGACCGCTTGCATCAGTTTCTGCGATTTTTCCGGCGTTTCGTCAAACAGGGTGACCTGTTGGTAGCCTCGCTTCGGCACCAGTCCGCTGGCGGATATTCCGATCAGCCGCACTTTGTCCAGCGGTTCCAGCCTGCACTTGAACAACAGTGCACGGGCGATCCGGTAGATGGTGTCGTCCAGTTGGGTAGGCTCGGGCAGCGTCTGGCTGCGGGTGATCGTCTGAAAAGAAGGGTAGCGCAATTTCAACGTCACCGTTTTTGCTTCCAGACCGCGCTGGCGCAGTTCCCGTCCGATCGTCTCCGCCTGCGCCAGCAACGTTGTATGCAGAAAGTTGATGTCCCCCACATCTTCCGGAAAGGTGACTTCCTGTCCGATCGATTTTCGGTCCTGATCGGGCTCGACAGGACGGGGATCGACTCCTTGCGCCAGCATGTAAATGTGGTCGGCCAAGCTGCCCATGTAGTGGCGGATCGCCGGCAGGTCCATGCGGGCGGCGTCGCCGATCGTCCGGATTCCCAGCCGTTCCAGTTGCAGGGCCGATTTTTGGCCGACTCCCCACAGTTTGGAGATCGGCAACGGGTGGATTTTTGTGGCAAGGTCGTGCGGGCCGATCACCGTCAGGCCGTCCGGCTTGTTCATGTCGGACGCCATTTTTGCGAGAAACTTGCAATAAGACAGGCCGACGGATGCAGTCAGTTCGACTTCGTTTCGGATCTCCGACTTGATTTTTTGGGCGATCTGAATGGCCGGCCCGAACAGGGTTTCGCAGCCGGTCAAGTCGAGAAACGCTTCATCGAGCGACAGCCCCTCCACTAATGGCGTATACCTCCGGAAGATCCGAAAAATCTGGCGGGATACCTGCCGATATTTGGTTCCGTTCACAGGCAAAAACACAGCGTGCGGACACCGCCGCTTCGCCTCCGTCATCGGCATCGCCGAATGCACGCCGTAGCGCCGCGCTTCGTACGAAGCGGTCGAGACGACGCCGCGCGATTCGACCGATCCGCCGACAATCACCGGTTTCCCCCGTAAGGACGGATTGTCCCGCTGTTCAATCGCCGCAAAAAATGCATCCATGTCGACATGCAGGATTCGACGGTTGTCCATCGCCCAATCCCTCCCGATTTTAGTATAACAAAAAGGGAAAGTTTGTTCGAGATAGGGGTGGCGTCCGGAGTCGGTGGCAATCATGCATTCGTTCTAGTTTGAAAAAATTTTCCATCCAAAATCCAATTGACAATGAGAATCTTTCTCAAGTATAATGAAGATGAGAATCGTACTGTCTGGTTACTGTCTGGCAACCTTCCTTCCTGTGGGCCCTGATGGGCCCTTTTTTCTCGTTGCGCGCTCAGAAACCCGCGTTGTTCCTGGCTCTATTCCCACACTGCACCACCTGCATACTTCTTCCGGCCGGCAGAACATGCTAACATAGATGGGAAAAGGACAGTTGATCGTAGGAGGGCCAGCATGAGCGATTATATTGTGCGCGCTACGGCGCTCGAGGGGAAGCTGCGGGCGTTTGGCGCGATCACGACACGACTGGTGGAAGAGATTCGCCGCAGGCAGCAGGCGACTCCGGTGGCAACGGCGGCGATTGGCCGGGCGGCTACCGCTGGCGCCATGATGGGCGTGATGTTAAAAGGGGATGACCGGTTGACGATTCAGGTCAAAGGCAACGGACCGATCGGCCAGATTTTGGTGGATGCCAACGCGAAAGGGGAAGTTCGCGCCTACGCGACCAATCCGCAAGTCGACCTGCCGCTCAACGCCGCGGGCAAATTGGATGTGGCGGGAGCGGTCGGCACGGACGGATTTTTGTATGTGATCAAAGACTTGGGACTGAAAGAACCCTATCGAGGTTCTGTGCAGATCGTCTCCGGCGAGTTGGGGGAAGATTTTGCCTACTATTTTGCACAAAGTGAGCAAACGCCTTCGGTCGTCGGTGTCGGTGTGCTGGTCGACCGGGATTATACGGTCAAGACGGCAGGCGGATTTATCGTCCAGCTGCTACCGGGAGTGGCGGAAGAGGACATTGCATACATCGAGCAACAACTGTCCGGCCTGCCGAGCGTGACCTCCCTGCTGTCGGAAGGAACGACGCCGGAACAAATTTTGACCCGATTGATCCCGGGGAATGTGAAATTTCACGAAACCATCCCGGTTTTGTTTCGCTGTACCTGCAACCGGGAACGTTTGATAGGGGTACTCGTTTCGCTGGGGGTGAACGAGCTGCGCAGACTGCTGGAAGAGGATCAGGGAGCGGAATTGGTCTGTTCCTTCTGCAAGGAAAAATATGCTTTCTCCGGCGAGGAATTGGAAACGCTGATTGACCGGATCGAACAAAAGTAGTAAAATAAGGATTAAACCAACTAGTTTACTCGGGAATTAAAGGGGGCCCATTCAGTGAAAGTAGCCAACTCGATTGCGGAATTGATCGGCCGCACACCGATTGTCAAATTGCACAAGGTCGCAGGACCGGAGGATGCGGAAATCTATCTGAAACTCGAATCGTTTAACCCCGGTGGCTCCGTCAAAGACCGGATCGCCCTGTCGATGGTCGAAGAGGCGGAAAAAGAAGGAATTCTCAAGCCGGGTGATACGATCCTCGAACCGACCTCCGGCAACACGGGGATCGGTTTGGCGATGATGGCGGCTGCCAAAGGATATCGGGCGGTGCTCGTGATGCCGGACACGATGTCGATCGAGCGCCGCAATCTGCTGCGCGCATACGGAGCGGAGCTGGTGTTGACGCCGGGCGCGCAGGGCATGAAAGGCGCGATTGCAAAAGCGGAGGAAATCAAAGCGGAGCATCCGGAATATTTTGTGCCGCAGCAGTTTAAAAACCCTGCCAACCCGAAAATTCACCGCGAAACGACCGCCCGCGAGATCTTGGAAGACATGGACGGACAGGTCGACGCGTTTGTCGCTGGTGTCGGCACAGGCGGTACGATCACCGGTGTAGGTGAAGTGTTGAAAAAAGAAATCGGGCCGCACGTAAAAATCGTGGCGGTGGAGCCGTCCGCTTCGCCGGTGTTGTCCGGCGGGCAACCGGGTCCGCACAAGATTCAGGGGATCGGGGCGGGCTTTGTGCCTGACATTCTGAATCGCGAATTGATCGACGAAGTGATAACGGTCGATAACGAAGTGGCGTTCGAATACTCGCGTAAAGTGGCGAAAGAGGAAGGCATCCTGGTCGGCATCTCGTCCGGCGCGAACATCTTCGCGGCACTGCAGGTGGCTAAGCAACTGGGGAAAGGGAAGAAAGTGGTGACGGTTGCTCCGTCGACAGGCGAGCGCTATCTGTCCACCGCGCTGTTCCAATTCGAATAATCTAATCGAACATCGCACCAGCAAAAATAGCCCGTGGCTTTCACGGGCTATTTTCATTATGATAAGAGAGTGTACCTATATTGAAACGGGCTTGAAATGAGGTAGCGAGTGTGCGGAACAGCATAAAACCGGAGCGGGCGGCGGCAGAGCGCCTGCTCGCTACATATAGGGTCGTTCCTGTCTGGATGGAAGCGGGAAAAGCTGCCGCGTCGCCGTGGGATCTCTACCTGCGAACACCTGCGGGCAACCACCGCTTTCTGTTGGAAAGCGGCAAGGCGGGACGGTACAGTTTGATCGGCGGCGATCCGCGGACGATTTTGCAAGTGAAAAATGGGCTGGCCAGTGACGGGACAAGCGGGCATCCGTTGCAGCTTTTGCGTAAGTTGTTGCAAGAACGGCGGGCCCCACGAAACCGGGAGTTGACATCGCCCGAACAGGGAGCAAGCGAGCTGCCGCCTTTTTTGTGCGGGTTGGTCGGGTTTTTGGCGTACGATTTGGCCCGAGCGATTGAGCGCTTGCCGGAGATCGCAGTCGATGATCTTTTGACGCCCGATCTGTATGTGGTGGAACCTGGCTGGTTGATCGTCATCGACCATCAGACGGAGGAACTGTATCTGGCTACATCGATGTCGTCGATCGATGAGTATGAACAGGCGGAACGCCGGTTGCACGAGATCTGGCGGTGGATCGCTGATGAACCGCTCCATTCGGAACAGCGGGATGCGGACGGGCATACGGGGCGGGCACCCTTGCCGGAAGGGACGCGCATCGAACAGGGTTCGGTGGCCAATACTTCATCGGAAGGAACCAATGCTTCCCAGCAACGGGTGACCCATTCTCCCGAGGATTCGGAACGGTCGCTGTCCCAGCCGGAATTTGAAGCGGCTGTGGAGCGGATTAAGGAGTATATCCGGGCAGGGGATGTGTTCCAGGTGAATCTGTCTCTGCGCGAATCGCGACCGATCCGGGTATCTCCGCGGGCGGTGTATGATCAGCTGCGTCGCATCAACCCTTCGCCTTATATGGGATTGATTGAGTTTCCCGAGCTGTCACTGGTCAGTTGTTCGCCTGAGCTGCTGGTTCGCCTGCGCGGCGATCAGGCGGAGACCCGTCCGATCGCGGGTACGCGCAAGCGCAGCGGCGACCGCGAGCACGATCTGCGGATGCTGCAAGAGTTGATCGAAAATGAGAAGGAACGGGCGGAACACATCATGCTGGTGGATCTTGAGCGCAACGATTTGGGGCGGGTTTGTGAATACGGCACCGTCAGCGTGGACGAGCTGATGACGATCGAGGAATATTCGCATGTGATGCATATCGTCTCCCATATCAGCGGCAGGCTGCGTGAAGGATTTGACGCGGTCGATCTTGTGGCCGCCACGTTTCCGGGAGGAACGATTACGGGCGCTCCGAAAATCCGGACGATGGAGATCATCGAAGAATTGGAACCTGTTCGGCGCGGGGTATATACCGGCTCGTTCGGCTGGTGGTCGTTCAACGGCGACATGGAGTTGAACATTGCGATTCGGACGATGGTGGTGCAGAACGGCAGAGCCTATGTGCAGGCGGGTGCGGGCGTGGTGATCGATTCGATTCCGGAGCGCGAGTACAAAGAGTCGCTGCGCAAGGCGGAGGCGCTCTGGCAAGCGTTTGAGACGGCGCATAGGGATTCGGGAGTTGCAAGATGATTCTGGTGATCGACAACTACGATTCATTTACTTACAACCTGGTACAGTATTTGGGAGAAATCGGCGAGGAGCTGGTCGTCAAGCGCAACGACTGCGTGACCGTCAGCGAGATTGAGCAGCTTTCGCCCGAGCGGATCGTCATTTCTCCCGGACCGTGCACACCGAACGAAGCGGGAGTTTCGCTCGAGGCGATTCGTCATTTTGCCGGAAAAATCCCGATTCTAGGCGTCTGCCTCGGCCACCAGTCGATCGCCCAGGCGTTCGGCGGACGGGTGGTGCGCGCGGCCAACCCGATGCACGGCAAGACTTCGCTGGTGGAGCATGACGGAAGGACGATTTTTGCCGGGATTCCCAGCCCGTTTCGGGCGACCCGCTATCATTCGCTGGTGGTGGAGCGGGACAGCTTGCCTGCCTGTCTGGAAGTATCCGCCTGGACGGAGACGGGCGAAATCATGGGGATCCGGCACCGCCAGTATGCGGTGGAGGGTGTTCAGTTTCACCCGGAGGCGATTTTGACCGAATACGGCAAGGCGCTGCTGCGCAATTTTGTCCGGAGTGCAGGTACCGCTGGGGGAGTCAGGGCATGACGGATGCTGGGCTGAAAGTTTGGTTGAACGGGCGGATTTTGCTGGCGGAGGATGCGCGATTGTCCGTTTTTGATCACGGCTTTCTGTATGGGCATGGCGTGTTTGAGACGATGCGCGCCTATTCCGGGCAGGTGTTTTTGCTGCGGGAACATTTGCAGCGCTTGCGTGCGTCCGCGTCACTGCTGCGGATTCCGCTTGATCTCTCGGATGATGCGGCGGCGCGGGCGATTGCCTCGCTGCTAAGGGAAAATCGGCTTGCTGACGCATACGTGCGCTTGACAGTCTCGCGCGGACCGGGGCCGATCGGAATGCGGGGGGCGTTCGGGGCGCCGAGCGTGCTGATTTTCGCAAAACCGTTGGCGCTACCGCCGGCGGAAGCGTACGCGCAAGGGCGCGATCTGTGTATTTTGCAAACCCGCCGCAATACGCCAGAGACAGGCGTGCGCGTGAAGTCCCTGAACTTTTTGAACTCGCTGGCCGGTGCCTGGGAAGCGGCCGATCGCGGGTATGCGGAAGGCATGATGCTGGACGGGGAAGGGCATATCGCGGAGGGGACCGTGTCCAATCTGTTTTTCGCGGAACGGGAGCGGCTGTGGACGCCCTCGCTCGATACCGGTATCCTGCCGGGTGTGACGCGCGCGTATGTGATCCGGCTCGCACACGAATTGGGGATTGCCGTGGCGGAAGCGAGGTTTGGCGTGGAGCGCCTGGCCGATTTTACCGAGGCGTTTACGACCAACTCGTTGACTGAGATTGTACCGGTCCGATCGGTCGACGGGCATGTGTTCCCGCTGTGTCCCGGGCCGCTCACCCGCCGGCTGATGGAGGCATACGCGCGGCGCAGAGACGGCGAAAAAGGGGAGTTGCAGGATGGAGTTTAATCCTTACGTGATCCAAGTGCAGTCGGAGCATCATCTGCTGGAAGAACTGAGGCGGGTCGGCTCAACCGAAACGGGCAATCGGATCATGGCGAAAAAAGGCCGCATGCTGACGATCCGCATTGACAATATCGGGCTGAAAGCGGCCCATATTCTGAAGCAGGAGTTGCTGGCGGTCGGCGGCGACGCGGCTGTGCACCGCGACGTGGCGGCGCTGACGATCGAGCGCTCGTCGATGGTACTGATGGCGACCGTCCGGCAGTTTGAAATTTTGCTTCCGAAGCTGAAACTCCAGCCGTTCGGACTGAAGCGTCTGGCGGCGGAGCTGGAGGAAACGATCGCGCGTGCGGAGGGACAGGGGCGGAGGACGATTCGCTGCGGCCGGTACGAGTTGCCGGTCGGCAAACGGACTCTGGTAATGGGGATCGTCAACGTCACGCCCGACTCGTTCTCGGACGGCGGCCGTTTTTACGATGTGGAAGCGGCAGTCCGGCATGCGAAACAATTGGTGGACGATGGGGCGGATATTTTGGACGTCGGCGGGGAGTCGACCCGTCCCGGACATACGCCGGTTGACGCGAAGGAAGAGCTGCGCCGGGTGATCCCGGTGATCGAGCGCTTGGCGCGGGAAGTGCAAGTTCCGATTTCCATCGACACGTACAAGGCGGCGGTGGCGAAGGCGGCGGTGGAAGCGGGTGCGCATATTGTCAATGATGTGTGGGGATTGAAAAAAGACCCGGAAATGGCCAAGGTGTGCGCGAAACTGGATGTGCCGGTGATTCTGATGCACAACCGGCACGAACCGTTCCCATCCGACGTGATGAACGGGGTGATTCGGGAGACGCGCGAATGCGTGAAACTGGCGCTGGCAGCCGGGGTGAAACAGGAGAGGATCATTTTGGACCCTGGGATCGGGTTCGGCAAGACGTACGAGGACAATTTGCTGGTGCTCCGGCACCTGGCCGATTTTTGCCGGTTGGGGTATCCGGTTTTGCTCGGCACATCGAGAAAATCTGTGATCGGCAACACGCTCGGCCTGCCGGTTGACGAGCGGGTGGAGGGAACGGCGGCGACCGTCGCTTTGGGCATTGCACAGGGAATCGACATCGTGCGCGTGCATGACGTGAAACAGATGGTGCGGGTGGCTCGCATGACGGACGCTTTGGTACGTGGACGAACGATTGCACCAAGCCGTGATACAGGCGGGACCGGATGAATATGCGACAAAACGCTCTGTTTTGGGAGGCGCATCATGGACAAAATTTGCTTGCACGCGATGGAGTTTTACGCTTACCACGGCGTGCTGGAAGAAGAAGCGAAACTGGGGCAGAAGTTTGTCGTCGATCTGGAGGTGGCGACGGATCTTCGCCGGGCCGGGGAAACGGACAATCTGGACGATACGTTGAGTTATGTTGCGATTTACGATGTGGTGAAACAAACCGTCCAGGCGGAACGGTACCAACTGATCGAAGCGGTGGCGGAAACGATCGCTGCCCGGCTGTTGCGGAAGTTTTCGCGGATTGAAAGCGTGCGCGTCAAGGTGACGAAAGTGATGCCGCCGATTGAAGGGATTCTGGCGGGCGCTTCGGTTGAGATCGAGCGCGCGCGGAACTAGCGCAGGACAGGAGGAACGATGGTGGGGCAGAGGAACCCCGATACGGGTATGCATGAAGCGTTTTTGGGGCTGGGGTCGAATCTTGGAGATCGCGAACGTTATCTGGCGGATGCGATTTGCTCGTTGCAGCAAAAGGGGATTCGGATGCTCGCGCAATCTCCTGTGTATGAAACGAAAGCTGTCGGATATGTCGATCAGCCGGATTTTCTGAATATGGTGGTGCGGGTGCAGACCGAATTGCCGCCGCACGAACTGCTCCGCCTGATGCTTGCTGTCGAACGGCAGTGCGGCCGCCGGCGGGATGTCAAATGGGGGCCGCGAACGCTTGATCTCGACCTGCTATTTTATGATAATCTAGTACTGGATGGCTGCGACCTAGCCGTTCCCCACCCGCGGCTGGAAGAACGGGCGTTTGTTCTGTTGCCGCTGTGCGATCTTGCACCCGATTGGGTGCATCCCGTGTCCGGCTTGACCGTGCGGGAGATGGCGGAACAAGTTCCGGGCAAGGGAGGTGTTCGTCGATGGGAGAGGCCCTTGGCAAACGGTTGCGGGCCTACCGAAAACTGAAAAATTTGACCCAGCAGCAGCTGGCCGATTTGCTTGGCATCTCGGTTGCCATTGTCGGCGGCATCGAACGGGGAACGCGTGAACCGTCGAAAGACGTGCTGGAGAAGGTCTCGCAAATTCTCGGCGTCACGGAACATGAACTGCGGGGTCGGAAATCGTAAGATTTTCTGGTTGTGTTTGAGACCAGGTTGTGTTATGATGAATACACTTTTACACAGGCGAAGGCCTGTGTTTTTATATGGGATTGGAGGTGGGGAGTATGACGTTCAAAATTGGCGACGTGCAAATGGAAAACAACGTGGTGCTGGCACCGATGGCGGGCGTCTGCAACCCGCCTTTTCGAAAACTGGTGAAGGAAATGGGCGCCGGGTTGGTCTGTGCCGAGATGGTGTCGGACAAAGCGATCGTCCACGGCAATGAAAAAACACGCTTGAAGCTGGACATCCTGCCGGAGGAACATCCGGTTTCGCTGCAGCTCGTCGGCTGCGACAAGGAGTCGATGGTGCGGGCGGCAGAGCTGGTGATGCAGCAGGAACACACGCCCGACATTATCGACATCAACATGGGCTGTCCGGCGACCAAGATTTACAAAAACGGTGCGGGTGCCGCGCTCGCCCGCGATCCGGAGGTGGCGGGCCGGATTATCGAAGCGGTCGTCAACACGGTCGACCGGCCGGTGACGGTCAAATTCCGCAAAGGCTGGGACGACCAGAACATCAACGCGGTGGAAGTCGCGAAAGCGGCCGAACAGGCCGGTGCCAAAGCGGTCGCGGTGCATGGCCGGACGGCGAGACAGTTGTATACAGGGAAAGCCGACTGGGACATCATTCGCCGGGTGAAAGAAGCGGTTTCCATTCCGGTGATTGGCAACGGGGACGTGACGACTCCGCAGCTGGCGAAACAGATGCTCGAGCAGACCGGATGCGACGCCGTGATGATCGGGCGGGGAGCGCATGGAAACCCGTGGATTTTCAAGCAGGTTGTGCATTATCTGGAGACGGGGGAAGAGTTGCCGCCGCCGTCGGCGCGTGAACGGATTGAGGTGTGCCTGCGCCATTTGGAGCTGTTGGTTGAGCACAAAGGAGAAGCAATCGGCGTCAAAGAGATGCGCAAGCATGCGGCATGGTACATCAAGGGACTGTACGACTCTGCCGAAGTCCGCACGATCATCGTTGAACAGGAAACGCACGACGGCATGCGCAAAGTGCTGCTCGATTACTTGAACTATCTGGAACAAAAAGATCTGGTGCCGGCGTAATGCGCGCTTACGCCGGGCCGTTTTCGGAAAAGGCCCATCTGCTCAGGCGGATCTGGCCTTTTTTGTATTAGGATGCGAAAAGTTGCGCATACTGGAAGAAAATTCTACCCTATGCGGGAGTCGAAGCGGCATGAAGCGCGTCGTCAGTGTGAGTCTTGGCTCTTCAAAGCGAAACCATCGGGTGCGAACGGTGTTTCTCGAGCAAGAAGTGGAGATCGAACGGATTGGCACGGACGGAGACCGCAAGCGGCTCATCCAATTGATCCGCGAATTGGATGGTCTGGTGGATGCGTTCGGCATGGGCGGCATCGACCGCTACATTTACGTGAACCGGAACCGCTATACGTTCCGGGAAGCGGAGTTGATCGCGCGGGCGGCCGAGCGCACCCCGATTTTGGACGGGAGCGGATTGAAGAACACGCTCGAACGGTATGTGGTGGAAAAATTGGCGGAACACCCGCAAATTCAACTGCGCGGCAAAAAGGTGCTGCTGGTGAGCGCCGTCGACCGGTTCGGCATGGCGGAAGCGCTCGTGGAACACGGCTGTGATGTCGTGTTTGGCGACTTGATGTTTGGCCTTGGCATTCCGATCCCGATCCGTTCGTTGGCCGCGCTGGAACGGCTGGCGAAGGTGGTTGCCCCGTTGGTCACCAAGCTGCCGATTCGCTATCTGTACCCGACTGGCGAAAAACAGGAGGCGGTCACCAGCAAATTTGCCGGTTATTATGCGGAAGCCGATGTAATCGCAGGCGATTTTCATTTTATCCGGCGCCATCTGCCGCCGCTGCTTGCGGGTAAAACGGTGCTGACCAACACGGTGACCGCTGCCGACAAATGGCTGTTGAAAGAAAGGGGCGTGCGGCTGCTGATTACCACAACTCCTCACCTGGAGGGCCGCAGTTTCGGCACCAATGTGATGGAGGCACTGTTGGTGGCCCTCGCCGGCGACCGGGGAGGGTCGCTCTCCGACAGCGACTACCGCAATCTGATCGAGCGGCTCGGGATGGAACCGTACGTCGAATGGCTGTAATCCGCTTTTTGAAAATCGTGACAAGAAAATCGTGACAGCGTTGACAGTCGGCACATTCTACCAGTATAATGAAGCATCGAAAATAAACATCAGAAGCACTGCCCCTGAGGATGGCAGTGCTTTCTGCCTATCTTACGGGTCTGGCCAGAAACTACGGTGTAAGGAGCGGCGGGGGCAGTGGCGGAAAAAGAGGTTTTGCTGACGCAAGGCGGGTTGAAAAAGCTGGAAGAAGAGCTGGACTATCTGCGGGCGGTCAAGCGCAAGGAAGTGGCGGAACGGATCAAAACGGCAATCAGTTTCGGCGATATCTCGGAAAACTCCGAGTATGAAGACGCGAAGAACGAGCAGGCATTTATCGAAGGCCGGATCATTACGTTGGAAAAAATGCTCCGCAACGCCCGCATCATCAACCATTCGGACGTCGACACGAACATTGTGGGCATAGGTTCGACAGTCAAGTTGAAAGATCTGGAATTTGGCGATGTCGTGGAATATACGATTGTCGGCTCCGCCGAAGCGGACCCGTTGGAAAACCGGATTTCCAATCAATCGCCCGTCGGCCAGGCACTGCTTGGCAGATCGATCGGCGAGGTGGTCGACGTCAATGTCCCGGCCGGCGTTATTCAATATGAGATTCTTGAGATCAAGAAATCCTGATTTTGGAAGTTGCAAGGAGTAATGGAAATGTCAGAACAAGATTGGATGGAACTGAACGAGGCGCAACGCGTTCGTTTGCAGAAGCTGGAGGAACTGTACAAGCTCGGCGTAGATCCGTTTGGCAAGCGATATGAACGGACGCATACCGCGGCCGACGTTTTGGCGTATGCGGCAGACAAGACAAAAGAGCAGCTGGAGACGGAGACGATCGAAGTCTCGGCCGCTGGCCGTATTATGTTGTTGCGGCCCCAGGGTAAGGCGGCTTTTGCCAACATCCAGGACCTGAGCGGGCGCGTGCAGATTTACGTGCGCAAGGATGTGGTCGGGGACGAGGCGTTTGCGATTTTTCAGCAGCTTGAAATGGGCGATATCATCGGCGTCAAAGGGCCGATTTTCAAAACGAAAATGGGCGAGCCGACGATCAAGGTGAAGGAATTGACGGTCCTTACAAAAGCGCTGAATCCGCTGCCGGAAAAATATCACGGGCTGACCGACATTGAAATGCGCTACCGGCAACGTTATGTCGATCTGATCGTCAATCCGGAAGTGCGTGAGACGTTTATCACCCGCAGTCGGATCATTCAATCGATGCGCCGCTACCTGGACGAGCTGGGGTTCCTGGAAGTGGAGACGCCGACTATGCACACGATCGCCGGGGGAGCTGCCGCCCGTCCGTTTATTACCCACCATAACGCGTTGGACATGCGGTTGTACATGCGGATCGCGATCGAACTGCATCTGAAACGGCTGATCGTCGGCGGTTTGGAAAAAGTGTACGAGATTGGCCGGGTCTATCGGAATGAAGGGATCTCGACCCGGCATAATCCGGAATTTACGATGATGGAACTGTATTGGGCTTATGCCGATTTTCACGATATCATGGATCTGACCGAAAATCTGATCGCTCATATCGCGCGGGAAGTGCTCGGTACCACAAAGATCACGTACCAGGGGCAGGAAGTCGATTTGACGCCAAAATGGCGCCGCGCCTCGATGGTCGGGCTGGTGAAGGATGCGACCGGTGTTGATTTTTCGCAGCATATGTCGCTTGAGGAAGCGCGCCAGCTGGCGGAGCAGCACGGGGTGAAGGTGGAGAAGCACCATCGGGTCGGGCATATTTTGAACGAGTTCTTCGAGCAGTTTGTGGAGGACAAGCTGATTCAGCCGACCTTTGTCTACGGACATCCGGTGGAAATTTCGCCGCTGGCCAAACAGAATCCGGAAGACCCGCGGTTCACCGACCGGTTTGAGCTGTTTATCGTCGGCCGCGAGCACGCGAACGCGTTCACCGAATTGAACGATCCGATCGATCAGCGGAATCGTTTTGAAAAGCAGTTGGAGGAAAAGCAGGCGGGCAACGACGAGGCGCATGAGATGGATGAAGATTTTATCAACGCACTGATGTATGGCATGCCGCCGACAGGCGGGCTGGGCATCGGCGTCGACCGGCTTGTCATGTTGCTGACCGACCAGCTGTCGATCCGCGACGTGCTCTTGTTCCCGCTGCTGCGGGAGCGGTAATCACGGTTGGTGCAAAGTCGGCTGCCAGCGCATCGGCTCCGGTTCGATTTTTGTAAAGCTTGTTGGGAATTCGGTACGGCGTATCACTCTCATTACGATGAGGGTGCATGCGCCGTTTTTATTATCAAGAGACGTTTGTCTTTTTCGAAATGAGGATCCGCCAAAGAGCATGATGAAGCCGTCAAAACGGCAAGCTTTCTGCAGGAAAGATGGGGGATTTTTATCATAAACAGAGTTGTTGGCTGTAATTTTTGGTTTTTGTTTCGGTTTGTTTGCAAACAGAGATTGAGAATCATCCCTGAAGGTGATATTATTTCACTTGTCGCTGCGAGAGACGCGGAAAAACGCGAATCTCGAACGGCGAAAACAAGAGCATCCGATCAGAAGTTAGAAATTATTAGTTGCAATTCCGATGAGGATGTGGTAAATTAATATTTGCCGCTGTTGAGCGGCAGCAACCAGATTCGTAATTTGGGCTCACAAGGGCAAGTGCCCAGGGCGAACATGTGATCCAAGTCGTTCTTTGCACCCAATGGGCACAAGTACCCAGAGGGCACAAGTCGCGCCAAGGCGGCGAAGCCGCCAGGTCGCGCTGTGTAACGCTAAGGCCCTGAAGGGCCAAGTCGTTCTTTGAAAACTGAATCGTGTAGGGAGCTAGGAAAACTTTTTGATGTGGTTGCCCGGCTAAGAGCGTCGCCATCCGTGG